>CAZZPH010000048.1:0-6816 GCA_964655725.1 uncultured Hyphomicrobium sp. | reverse complement strand
CCCACACCTGATCCGCCTGTTGATGGACAAGACGTTCCGCAACGAAATGCTGCGTCGCATCCACCCCGAAGCGCAGAAGGCGACGATCCTTGGCTCCATTGAGCGCGAGTACACGCTCTACGAAATCGCCATCATGACGCGCGCGGGGCCCGCTCGCTCGCTCGGCCTCAAGGATCGGGGGCATCTTGGGCCGGGCGCCACGGCAGACATCACCGTGTATGAGGACAATCCCAATCGCGAGGAGATGTTCACCACGCCGTTGTTCGTCTTCAAGAATGGCGACCTCATCGTGCGCAACGGCAAGATCGTCAAGGTGGTGACGGGCGCGACCCACGTCGTCAGACCTGAGTACGACCGCCGGCGCACTGAGAAGCCGCTAAAGGACTACTTCGAGACCTATCACACCATCCAGATGGATAACTTCCGACTGTCGGACGACGAGATCACAGCACCAGGATGCAGCCATCCACCCGGCACCTGCGGCTGCCTGATCGTCCAGCCCAGCGGAGCGCGCCGATGACACCAGCAATCGCCAAGACCATCAACGGCGTCGCGATCGAGGATACCTTTGCCGAGGCCTTCGGGATGAGCGGCACAGCGCTGATCATTACGGCCGACACGCTGAAGTGGGCGCTCATTTCCGCGCGCACCATGACGGGGTTCGGCACGTCCGTCATCGGGTGTGGCGCGGAGTGCGGGATCGACTGCGAGGTCCCGGCCTCTGAGACGCCCGACGGGCGGCCCGGTGTCAGGGTTCTCCTGTTCGGCTTTTCTCCCGACGCCCTGCTGCCTCAGCTGAAGAACCGCGTCGGACAATGCGTTCTGACGAGCCCGGGTTCTGCGTGCTACAATGGTCTCGTTTCCAAAAACAAACTTGCGCTTTCAGCGGGCCCGCGCTTCTTCGGTGATGGGTGGCAGATTTCCAAACGCCACGGGCAACGCCGTTATTGGCGTGTGCCGGTGATGGATGGAGAGTTCGTCATCGAGGACACCTGCGGGCTGACGACGGACGCCGTGGGTGGCGGCAATTTCCTCCTGCTCGGCCGCGATCGCAAGGGCGTGCTCGAAACGGCCGAAGCCGCTGTCGATGCCATCGCGAACGTGCCGGACGTCATCACGCCGTTTCCCGGCGGCATCGTGCGCTCCGGCTCCAAGGTCGGCTCCAAGTACAAGGGTGCGATCGCTTCGACCAACAACGCCTACTGTCCGACGCTGCGCGGCACCACGGATAGCGCACTCGATCCCGACACGATCTGCGTGCTGGAGATCGTCATCGACGGTTTGACCTCGCAGGCCGTCGCCAACGCCATGGGGGCGGGCTTGAAGGCCGCCGTCGAAGCGGGTGCCTCCCGCGGGATCACGCGCATCTCTGCTGGCAACTACGGTGGTCAGCTGGGCCCCCATCATTATCACCTGAAGGACTTCGTCTGATGAGCGGGCTGAAGCTGAGATTGAAATCCTCTTTCCCGGGACGGCTCGACCTGTCGGATTTGTCGGCGGCACTCTGCGGCCATACCGGGGCCTCTGAGATTGCTCGCCTGCCCCTTGCCGGCGGCAGCGTTGCCGATCTTTTCGATATCCAGGCGACGGGCCGTGATGATGAGAGCGTGCTCGAAGGGACGACGCCGGCGTGTGATGGCATTGGGGCCGGCTGGAGCTTGGGCACCCTGATCGTCGATGGCGAGGCCGGGGCCTATTGCGCACGCCATATGAAGGGCGGCCGGGTCGACGTTCGCGGCTCGGCGGGCGACTGGATTGCCGCGGGACTAAGCGGCGGCCTCCTCACAATCACAGGATCGGCGGGTCACTTTGCCGGCGGGCTCTTGGCGGGCGAGAAGTTCGGCATGTCAGGCGGAACCGTCCACGTCGGAGGAAACATCGGGGAGCGCGCGGGCGACCGGATGCGGCGCGGAACAATAATTGTCAAAGGTTCTGCCGGCAGTGCGGCCGGCTCTCGCATGGCTGGTGGAACGATCTGGGCGGAAGGCGGCTTTGGCCCGGGACCCGGTCCCCTGATGCGGCGCGGAACACTGATCGGACCGAGCGTGGCCCGTATGCTGCCGACGTTCAACGATTGCGGCGTTCACGACATGGTGTTCCTGCGCCTGATAAGCCGCTATTCGACCGATGTTCTCGGCCCGTTATCACCTGCCGCGCTGCCGCAACGCGTCCGGCGCTTTGCAGGCGACATGGCAACAATCGGTAAAGGCGAGATCCTGCTGACAGCCTGAGATGGTGCTTGAGGCGTTTGCGCGCCGTATCCCCGCCACTTGATCCGAGCACACAATCGCAGCGTAATTGCCTTGGAATGCCGCCGCTGCATATTGCAGCGCAAAATAGTTGCGGCGAAGCGGGAGTGAAAACTACATGCTCACGATCATTATCTCGGCGTGCTTGATCACCGATCCATCGAGCTGCAAGGACTACCGTATGCCCGTCGAGGGCGACATGGACACGGTCCAGTGCTCGATGCTGGCGCCCCCCTTCCTCGCAAATTGGCAGCAGGCCCATCCTCAGATGGCCATCAAGCGCTGGAAATGTCAGCCGACCACGATGGATGATACCTGATCGCGCGCACCTGAGGGCCCACGGGAACGGAGAATTTCACGGGGCCTTTGCGTAGCGCGTCGGCGGAACAATGCCGCTGATCTCAATGACGAATTTCTGCCGGATGGCGCGTCCGAAATCCTCAAAGCCCTCCGCGGGTAGGACGAACGCACCGGTTCCGCCCACGACATGATCACGATACCAGTCCTCCAGCTCTGGACCATCGGCGCCTTCTAGAATCGGCAGTCCGTTGATGATGACGCCAGATTCGACGAGTTCGTCGCGCACCATCTCTGTGGGCTCGGTGGGGTTGCAGTTATCCTTGCCGTCACCAGAGACATCGACGACAATCCTGGTCGGAGTGGCTGGAATCTGAGTGACAACCTTGTCGGCGATCATTCGCATCATGCCCGCAAGGCAGGTGAATTCACCGCCGATGCGCGGCGTTCTGCGGACGAGATCCGCAACCGCCAACGCATCCTCCTTGGAAGCGATCCGCGTCCAGCCGATGGCCGTCTTGGGCTTATCGGCCCACAAAACCATCGTAAACAGGATGCTGCCCCGGCTGCCCGTCAAGATCGCCTCAATAACGCTATCATCCTCCAGCGCCTTGGCAATTCCCTCCATCTGAAGCTGATAGCGCACAGCATCGACCGAATTCGACACATCGACCGACATCACCAGAGCGGTGTCGACTTCGAGCATCTCATCCTGCGCCAGCGGCGCTTGCGGCAGAGCAATGAGCCAGATGGAGATCCCCACGACCGCCAGAATGGCGGTGCGCAGCATAAAACGGGCGAATGCGGGCATGAACGATGGTCCGTTACGACTGAGGTCTGATGGCCGCGAGACTACCTCAGCAGTGCCCGGTCCACATTCAGAGCTAGGCCTAAACCCATGACAGTTTCAAGGCCCTTGACCCCACGCAAGTCGGCTTCCGCCAGATCAGCCCCTGCCACATCGGCACCCGTGACATCCGCCCCCTGGAAATCGACCCGCGAAAGATCCGTGCGAGTGAGACGCGCGCCGGAAAGATTGGCCCCCCTGAAACTCGCCATGGCCAGGGAGGCATCATCAAGGTTCGCACCGCTCAAGTTCGCGTCGTCGAAGCGGCATCCCCGGCAGAAGTTGCGCGGCAAGAACGAGATGTCGGCGCGCGGCTCGTGAGGAGAGAAGTCGAAGCCGGAAAGGTCAGCACCCCGGAACGATGCACCATCGAACCGGCCCGTCAATCGAGCACCGCGCAACTTCGCAGCATCGAAGACCGGTGCTTCGCGCCAATCGACTCTGAGATCGGAATAGATGGTGGGGCGCATGAGCGTGACGCCTTCCAGATTGGCGCCGGCAAACCGTGCGAAGGTCAGTACGGTCCGATCGAGGCGCGCCCCGGACAAATCCGTTCTTTCCAGGTTCGACCGTGACAGGTCCGTGCCAAACACGTCCGCTCGGACCATACGCGCGCCTTTAAAATCAAGATCGGAAAGATCGAGGGATTTAAGACCCCGGCCCGACAGATCGACAGGCTGGCCGTCGCGCGCATCAAACAGGGCGGAAATAACCGCGCTTGCCGAAGCCGGCTCTGTATTTCCCTCCGCCGCACGGATTTCCAGCGTCGTCAGGTCCGTCACGGTCTCCTCGCCAGCGGCACCCGCCCCAGCGACGGGGCTTCCTGCGCCACTCAGGAGGACGACTGTACCAAGTGACAGCAGCGCGCAGAACGTCCGACGGATGCCGTGCGACATTCCCACCTCGCATGATCCTACACTCAGGATCAACGATGGTGGACGAGCGCTGGATCAACCCAGCATAGAAGTTGTATCCGCGCCGAGCCGCGCGTCAGACCAGGCGATTGTGTTGAGCGCGCTGGAACGATCAGTTGAGCTTGATCGAACCGAAGAGGCGGACACGGGCTCCTGGCTCCAGAACGTCCTCCCGGCGCTTGAAGGAGGCGTGGTTCAACACGTCGTCGTCGGCAAGGTTCTCTCCGCGCACACCGATGGTCATCTGCGTACCCGATGACCCCAGCCCTTCGACGCGAGTTGTGTAGCTGATCTCGCCCGAGACCAGCGTGTAGCCAGGTGTGGCGATCTCCTCGATGGCGAACTTGTCCTGATCGAAGGCGTGCAGGACGCCGGCGCGCATGAACCAGTTCACATCGCGATAAAAGATGCCGCCTCCCAGACGGTGCGGGGGAATGCGGGGCACGTTGCCGCCATCGGTGAACCGCGCGCGGACAAAATCGTATTGCCCATCGATGCCCCAAACGCCGCGCCAGATTGGCGCCACATCAAGCTGTGCGGAAATTTCCACGCCGTGGAAAATCGCATCACGCTGCTGGAACAACACCTGATCGAAGACTTCCTCGTCATCGGCGGCTGCCCCGCAGCTGTCGAGTGTGCCTTCGCATTCGAGCCCCGTGAGCTGGCGGAAGATGAACCCGTCATAGCGCGTAACGAACGCAGCCGCGTCGAAGCGCAATGCACCCTTGGAGCGCGCGAAGCCGACATCCAACGACACCGCTTTTTCCTTATCGAGATTGGGATTGCCGATCTCGAATGTGCCAGTCGCCTCGTGGATCCCCTTCGAGAACAGCTCTGCTGCATCAGGCGCCCGCTCGACATACTGACCGCTAACACGCAGAACCGTGCCCAGACCGACATCGTAGAGCGCAGCCAAACTTCCGCTGACGGGCACGAAACGCTTCTCGCCATCAAAGACGAGCGGATTGTCGGGGTCGGAGACGTCGATCCAGCCAAGGCCGTCCACCTTGGTCTCCTCGATGCGTCCAGCTGCCTGCAACCTCAAGCGCTCGCTCGCCTTGAGTTCCTCAAACCAGAAGGCGGCCAGTGACTGGGTCCGGGCCGGCTCCAGAAGGGATTCTCCCTCGAAGCTCTGTCCGCGCGTCCGGCGATGAACGATTTGAACGCCAAGGGCCCCCGTCAATGCGCCGAAATCTGTGGCGACCGGCAGATGCTGGAACTCGATGCGCCCTTCCTGCTCCTTGTTGGTGAAGCGCGAACCAACTTCGAAGCCCTCTTCTTCCTCCTCATCGTGGTCCGCGTGATCGTCCTCTTCATCCTCGTCATGTTCTTCATGCTCGTGCTTGGCAAACTCGACGTGCTTGTAGTCCGACGCACCAAACCAGACGCGCACCGCATCGATGCCCATGGCACGCGGTCGCCACTCGCCGCGCAGCATGACCTTATCCTGGAGAAGATCAATGCGCGGATCGACTCCCTCGTCGGCCTCTTCGCCCGGGACGCCATAAAGGCTATCCACGCGCGCAACCGAGATTCCCAGATAGCCGTCAGTCCAGATCCTGGACAAGCCGAGTGCGCCGCCTTCGCTGTCAACGAATGAGTTATGTTGTCTGCCGCGCGGGGTGTCGTAATCGTCGGCTGTGCGCTTGAAGCCATCTGCATGAACAGCAACGCCCGATGCGCCTGCGGTGGCCCGGAAAGCCCCTTCACGACCCTCATCGATCGACGTCAGCCCGCCGCGCACCTCACCGGAGAACCCGCCCGGGGGAACAAACGTAGGAATACGCTCGTTCTCCACCGCGACGACTCCACCGATCGCACCCGACCCATAGCGCAAGGTTGCCGGCCCGCGCACGACTTCCACGCGATCAGCCGAAAACGGATCGATGGGAACCGCATGGTCCTCCGAAATTGCCGAGACATCGTGCGAGCCGATACCGTTCTCCTGCAGGCGCACGCGATAGCTGTCCAGGCCGCGGATGATGGGGCGGCTCGAGCCGGGAGCAAAGGTCGAGCCGACGATACCGGGCCGGCTGGCGAGCGAATCGGTGATGTTGGCGCCGCCCGACGCAGCAATATCGCGCGACGTCGCCACCGTGACGGGCACGAACGCGTCTTCAATGACAATCAGTGTGCCGGGAACCGGTTGATCCGGGACTTGAACAGGCACCGCCATATCGACGTCCACGTCTTCAGGGCCGATCGGCTCTGGAACGGATACGGGCGCTGGTGCGGTGGTGCTGGCGACTGGCACCGCAATGGGAGCGGGCGCGGCGCTGCGTGTCTTCTTGGGCTTGGGTTTTACGACGGGACTGGGGGCCGTGACGATCACCTCCGGCAGTTCCACCGTTGCGGCCTCCTGGGCAGCGAGCGGGGAAATCGTGGCGCCCGTCAGCATCAGAGCCGCCGTCAGCGACAGACCAACCCCTGACGCCAGCGGCATTGCTGCGCCAGTTGGGCGTCCCCCGCGGAAACTGGCACCTTCCCTCGATAGCCGGTTATGTCTCGA
>CAZZPH010000047.1:0-12920 GCA_964655725.1 uncultured Hyphomicrobium sp. | reverse complement strand
TCACCCTCGAAGAGTGAATGGCAACCCCCGGCACACGGATCAGACCGCCTCACAATGACCTTGCGCGCGCCTCAGCCGAAGCGGCCGGTGATGTAGTCTTGCGTGCGCTGATCCGTGGGGTTGGTGAAGATCGTCGTCGTTTCCCCTTCCTCGACCAGAATCCCCAGATGGAAAAACGCGGTGCGCTGCGAGACGCGGGCGGCCTGCTGCATCGAGTGGGTGACGATGATGATGGTGTAGTTCTGTTTGAGTTCGTCCATCAATTCTTCGACCTTCGCGGTCGCGATGGGGTCGAGGGCCGAGCACGGCTCGTCCATCAGGATCACTTCCGGCTTGGTCGCGATGGCGCGTGCAATGCACAGTCGTTGCTGCTGGCCGCCTGAAAGCCCCGTGCCGGGCTCTTGCAGGCGGTCCTTGACCTCATTCCAGAGAGCCGCCTTCTTCAGACAGGATTCCACGAGATCTGAAAGATCACTTTTCGATGTCGCGATGCCGTGAATGCGCGGCCCATAGGCCACGTTATCGAAGATCGATTTGGGGAACGGGTTGGGCTTCTGGAACACCATGCCGACGCGCGCACGCAGTTCCACCACGTCGAGATCGGGATCGTAGATGTTCTTGCCATCCAGTTCCAGCGAACCCGTGACCTTGCAGATCGGGATGGTGTCGTTCATGCGATTGAGGCAGCGCAAATACGTGGACTTGCCGCATCCTGATGGGCCGATGAGGGCCGTCACCGCATTTTTCGGGATGTCGAGGTTGACATCGAACAGCGCCTGCTTCTCGCCGTAGAACACGCACGTTTTGCGCGTCACGAACGTATAGGTCTCCTGCGAGGACGCGGGCGACATAGACGGGCTTGAGCCTTCGATGACGACGTTCTGATCCATCTTCATGGTCCTGTTCACCATTTCCGTTCGAACTTACGCCGGAGAAAGACCGCCGTCATGTTCATGATTAAGAGGAAGCCGAGCAGCACTAGAATGGCCGCCGACGTACGGCTGACAAAACCTCGCTCGGGGCTACCTGCCCAGGAATAAATCTGCGTCGGAAGGGTCATGGCAGGCTGGAGAAGCCCCACGCTGTCCGCACTCGGAATGAACGCATTCATACCGATAAGCAAGAGCGGTGCGGTCTCACCCAGTGCCCGGGCAAGCCCGATAATCGTCCCCGTCAGAATGCCCGGCATAGCTAGCGGCACGACATGATGGAGCATCACCTGGTGCTTGGAAGCCCCCACCCCCAAGGCGGCCTCACGGATGGACGGCGGCACGGACTTCAGTGCGGCACGAGTGGCGACAATGATGGTCGGCAGCGTCATTAGGGTCAAAACCATGCCGCCGACGATCGGAACGGACCGCGGCAAGCCGAAAAGACCGATGAACACCGCAAGACCCAACAGGCCAAACACGATCGACGGCACGGCTGCTAGGTTGTTGATGTTGACCTCGATGATGTCGGTCCAGCGATTCTTGGGTGCGAACTCCTCCAAGTAGACCGCTGCCCCGATGCCGATGGGGAAGCTGAGGAGGAAGCAGATGAGGATCGCGTAGAACGAGCCCCACAGTGCACTCGCAAGACCGGCGGTCTCGGGGAAGCGGCTATCGGAATTGACGAACAGCTCCCAGGTGAAAGGAGTCGAGATCAAACCGCTTTGCACGAGCTTATCGAACCATGCGTAATCATCGTCCGACTTGAAGCGGGGATTGCGCATCTTGGCTTCGCCGGTGCGCAAGAGCTGGTCATAGATTTCCGCAAGCGGCAATTTGATCTGAACGGCCTTACCGACGAGCGATGGATCGGCCACGACGCGCGACTTCACAACGTCGGCAGAATTATCGGCCAGGATGGCTTCGAAATTGCCCGAACCTTCGCTTATGAAGTTGGATCGCAATGCCTCCCGCACCGCATCGCGGAAATCGGCCTCGGCAAGACCCGCCTCAGGAACGGCCTGGGGATTGATGTAGGCTTCAACCTGAACAAAACCCCGACCATCCTCGACGCTGAGCACGCCCCGGCGCTTAAGATTTTCGAACAGGGCGATCCGATCCGCGCCCAGCGCATCGATCTGGCGCGGAATGATGCCCTTGTGGAGCTGATCGAACGGATCGGAAACCGCGACGGGGATCGTCACCGTCTGACCGATCTTGTCTGGGTTGGCGACCACGAAATCGCGAACGATATACTGCGCACCCGAGGTCAGGATCTTAGCCAGATCCGCCTGCTTCGCCCGATCGGTGACTTCGGGGAAGTTGGCAAGGAAGGCGTCGCGAGTGATATTGCGGTAGTTTGCTTCTGCGGGTTTGGATGGATCGATCTTGGCGGAATCGAGATTGACGACGAGATTTACTTTTGTCGTCGTCAGCGCCAGATAGCCAGCGTGCATGATGGAAAAGAACAGCACGACAAGCAGCAGGATCGCCATGCCGATGGCCGACAATCCGTAGATCTGGAGCCGGCGGTCGGCCCCATATCTTCTGCGCAGGCGCGTCTTGGCGGCTTTCGATTCCCAGTCGTGACGAAGGGGAGCGACCGCGACTGTCGAGGCACTATTCATACTGTTCCCTATACTTTCGGACAATGCTCAGTGCGAGAACGTTGAGCGCCAGAGTGATCAAGAAGAGCACCAGCCCCAGTGCAAAAGCGGCAAGCGTCTTCGGATTGTCGAACTCAACGTCGCCGGTCAACAAGCTGACGATCTGAACGGTGACGGTGGTCACGGGCTCGAAAGGGTTGAAGGTCAGATAGGCGATGATGCCGGCGGCCATCGCAACGATCATCGTCTCGCCGATGGCGGCGCTGACGGCGAGCAGAATACCACCCATGATGCCGGGCAACGCAGCCGGCACAAGGACCTGCGTGATCGTCTCGCCCTTGGTGGCGCCGAGACCGAAGGAGCCGTCGCGCATCGATTGAGGCACCGCTGCGATGGCGTCGTCGGACAGAGATGAAATGAACGGGATCAACATGATACCCATCACTGCGCCGGCGGTGAGCGCGCTGTTCGGCGCGATGGACAGACCGATGGTCTCACCGAGATGTCGTACGGCCGGAGCCACGGTCAGCACGGCGAAGAAGCCGTATACGACGGTGGGGATGCCCATCAGAGTTTCCAACATCGGCTTGATGAAGGCCCGCAATGTCGGAGATGCATACTCGACGAGGTAAATCGCCGTCAGAAGCCCAATGGGCGCCGCAACCAGCATGGCGATTAGTGCGATCAGCAGGGTGCCAGTGAACAGCGGAATGATGCCAAAAGCCCCGGCCGTAATGCCTTGGTCTTCGCGCATTGCGATCTGCGGCTCCCAGTTCAGTCCGAACAGGAAGTCCGTCATCGGGACCGCAGAGAAGAAGCGTGCCGTCTCATAAAGGAGCGACACCACGATGCCGAGCGTTGTGAAGATCGCGACGAGCGAGGCCCCAATCATAAGCCAGCTCATGATTCTCTCGACACTGTTGCGCGCACGAAACCGGAGCGACAACCGCGACCTTGCAACAAAGGCGAGCAACAGCGCCATCGAAAGCGCAACAGCAACCATCGCCATCTCTGCAATGCTCTGCCAGGAGTTGTAGCGTTCGGCAGCGGCCAGAACGACCTCGTCGGGCTTGCCGAAAATGTTGCCCTTGGCAACCGACTTGATCTCGCTCAGCACGAGATTGATCTGACCGGCATCCAGTCCGGCGATCCGCTCCGGCGGCAGACTGTTCAACAGCAGATTGTCGATGACGGAATTCTGGAACAGCAGCCATATGAGCACGAGCAGAAACGCCGGAATTCCGGCCCAGGCCGCTACGAATGCACCATGGTAAGATGACAAGGAGTGCTGGGAAATGCTGCCGGTGGTCGTCCCTGCGCCCTTCGCGAACCCTCGCGCGGTCGCCAGCCCCAGGTAATACGCAGCAATAGTCAGCACCAGCAGCGCCAACAGCACAAACGAGACCATCTCACCCCTCTTCTCCGCTCCCCCGAGGAAAGCCGGACAACGTCATAATCTCGAATGATGGGCCAGTTGCACCGTTCGGTGTCCTTGACCATCCAACTGAAGTCAAACTGCCAAGCTTCGTGTTCACCTTACGCTTGGCAATAACATTCACGTAGATCTCGAGAAATCCGGCCCGGCCGGTCGCATCGTTCGAAGCGACCGGCCGAACCGATGACGGTCATGCGCTTAGTTCACAGCCTCGAGCGTCTTGCCGCCCGTCGCCGCCTCCTGGACCGCCTTCAGCTTGTCTTCGGGAAGGGAGACAAGACCGCGCTCACCAAGATAGCCTCCGGAAGCCAGCGCCTCGTTCGACACGTACTCCTTGATGAAGTCGTCCATCCCAGGGATGACCTTGCGATGGGCGTTCTTCACGTAGAAGTAGAGCGGACGCGAGATGCCGTAATCGCCTGAAGCAATCGTCTCCAGTGAGGGCGCGACGCCACCGACTGTTACGGCCTGGAGTTTGTCAGAGTTTTCGAAAAGGGCGGAGTAGCCGAAAATGCCGACAGCGTTGGGATCGGCATCAAGGCGCTGAACGATCAAGTTGTCGTTCTCACCAGCCTCGATGAAGGCCCCGTCCGAGCGCATCGGCGAGCACTTGTCCTTGATCAGCTTCTCGTAGTCTTTCTTCTCGAGCTCTTTCTTCTTGGCCTTGAAGAAGTCGAGTTCGACGCAGCCCTCGTGCATGGCAAGCTCGACGAACGCATCGCGCGTGCCCGACGTCGGGGGCGGACCGTAAGCGACGATCGCGATATCCGGGAGCGACTTGTCGATGTCCGACCACTTCTTGAAGGGGTTGGCGACAAAGTTGCCGTCCACGGGGACTTCCGTGCTCAGAGCCTGATAGATCTGGGCCTTGGTCAGATCGAACTTCTTGCCCTTGCGCGAGACGGCAATTGAGAGGCCGTCGTAGCCGAGAAGGATTTCGGTGATGTCGGTGACGCCGTTCTTCACGCAGTCATCGTATTCCGATTTCTTGATGGAGCGCGAAGCACCCGTGAAATCGGGGTGCTGCTCGCCGACACCCTGACAGAAGATCTTGAAGCCGCCGCCGGTGCCGGTCGACTCCACGGTCGGCGCCTTGCCGCCCTTCTTGGAGAACTCTTCGGCCACGGCCTGCGTGTAGGGAAACACAGTCGACGAGCCGACGATCTTGATCTCGCGGGCTTCAGCGGCGCCGGACAGCGCCACACCACTGGCGATGGCCGCCACGAGGAAGGTTGCCTTGTTCATTAGGACTGACTCCTGTTGCCTGGGGTCGCGGCGGAGACCCGATCTGGCCCTGGCGCGCAAGCCCGCATGAACAGGCCTTGGCCGGGCAAAACCGGAAGAATGCGTATTCCGCCGCATGTGCGTCAGACTTGACGCGCCAGCATCTCTAGCCGCAGGGCGCTACCGTTTTATGACAGGTTAAGTTTATGTTCTTGCGATGTTTTTTATAATGCGCGCAGCAGCGGCGCGCTTCTGGCTCTCTGGAGGGAATTTTGTCGGGCGTTCAGCGGATTGGATCAGCGCTCCGGCAGGCATCCGATCGCGCGGTGCGGGTGGGTGCACGAGGGACGGACACCTGCTTATTCCGGCCACCACTGCATTTGGGCCCGGATTGTCACAAGCCTCTGCCGCAACTTAAAAAACTGTGGGGCTGCAGCGGTCGATACCCGGGCCGTTCCGGGCGCTCTGCCTCTCAAGCAAGCCCCGTCCGGCGCGTCAGTCGTTGTGCCCGGGATCAAACTCAACCCACTCCGCCGGCCTCGCGGGCTCACGGACGTTTGTCGGATTCAGTGCGTTTGGCACTTTCGTCAGTCAAACCTCGTTACCGTGTCTGCCGGTGAAGGTCGCGGCGAATTTGGCGACGGGCCGCCCCAGCGGTGCATTCTTGCTTTTTCGGTGCAAACAGGAGGCATGCGAATGCCTTCGGCGGGTACTTGCGCGAAGAATTCCTTGATCTTCTCCAGAATGAACCAACCCACCTAACGCCTTATACTGCGACAGAAATTCGTTTGCGCGTAATACCGCGCTTTATGGCGGCACGCAAAGCAGCCGCCCACCAACGTCCCCCTGGTCCGCTGCCCACGGTCCCAGGTCGCCTTGCAACACCGATTTTTCGAAAATTTGGTCGGGGCGACAGGATTTGAACCCACGACCCTCTGCTCCCAAAGCAGATGCTCTACCAGGCTGAGCTACGCCCCGATCGCTCCTGATTGCCGATTTGCAGGCGTCCGGTCAAGCGCCGACCGTCGCGATCTCTCGGCACGGAGCGGATTATCGTCCCGTCGAGGAAAAATGCGGGTGCACGACTTTGTCGCCGGGCTTCAGCCCCAGCTTTCGTGAGACGCCGCCGGCGACTTCCAGAACAGCCGTAACCGGACCCTTTGAGGCAATGACCGCCTCGGAGTGCGGCTCCGTCATGGCCTCGATGCGGTGAACGATCCCGTCGGCCCTGATGAAGATCATATCCAGCGGAATGTACGTATTGCGCATCCACATCGTCAGTTCGGCCGGGGCCTTGTGGACGAACAGCATGCCGCGGTCCTGCGCAAGGGAGGTGCGATACATGAGGCCCAGAGCCTGTTTGGCAGGCGTATCGGCGATTTCGACCCTGAGTTTGACAGCTCCGCTGGACGTCACGAGTTCGAGAGGCTCGGTGGCCGGCAGAACCTTGTCTGCCATGGCCGGTTGACCAGCAAGGTTCGCAAACAGCGCCACCACGGCCGCCGACACGATAAGGGCCGCCCGGCGGGCGGCCCTTACGAAATTCGCACCAGAAGTCACGGCAGTTTGCGTCAATGCGGCGATGGCGGCAATCCGCCCGACGCCGGACCGGTTTGTCCTGGGCCATCGGGCCGCAACTCGGCCGCCATGCAGCCGTTCGCTCCCATTCCCCATCTCACCCATACCATCTGCCCCGGTCTTAATTCGGTAAACCCAAACCGGCGTAGCGTCTCCATGTGGCAGAAAATGTCCGGCGTGCCGTCCCCGCGCGTCAGAAAGCCGAAGCCCCGCACCCGGTTGAACCATTTAACGGACGCCCTCTCCCAGTCGCTTTCGGCCTGAACCTGGACCCGGGTGCGCTGAGGCAGCAGCGAAGGGTGGATCGCCGTGCTCTCGTCCATGGAGAAAATCTTGAAAGCCTGCATGCCCCGCGGCCGCTTGAGGACCTGGCAGTGGACCCTGGCACCCTCGTAGGCCGTCTGATAGCCACCGGCTCTGAGGCAGGTCACATGGAGCAGAACGTCCTTCTCCCCATTATCAGGAACGATGAAGCCAAATCCCTTGGAGACATCGAACCACTTGATTGTGCCGGCGATCTCAAGGATCTCCGCTCCGTCCTCAAGTCTACCGCCCTCTCCAACGGCATCCTCTCCAATAGCCGTCTTGCCGACATCATCAGATGTCGGAGGACCCTTCGAATCCCCCATTTTTGGTACCCCGCCTACTATTTATCCAACTTCGAATGCGCCCTCTCAAAACCCCTACGCCCTAGGGGTTCAAGACAGCGTCTTAACTATGCTGATCAGGGCGCGCCGCGCCACATCAAACTTTTCTGATGCGCGCTCAAATGGGCCTTGCAGGCCGGATTCTCACACGAAGTTTCGCCCGCTAAAGCCCCGCATTCTCGCTACTTTTGAGGCGCTGCCACAATCTGATACTTTTTTGTGAGTGGGCAAGGACACGAGCACATTGAACACCGTGCGCAAACCCGCGGAACACCGCTGACCCAGCGAATCATCAGACCGCCGATTCGCGCCCGGAAGCTGCAGCATATCTGGGTCTGAGCGACAATGCGCGGACGTGCCGTGGACAGCGGCGCAAGACGCACTTATCCACAGCCTGCCAACACCGCTCGGGGTGCCATGCGCCGAAATGACCACGGCTTGGAATGGGATGAACCTTGACTGGCGCGGCAGCGCACCACCCCTCTCTATGCTGCGAGTTCGACGCGCGCTTCTTCAATGCAAATCTGAAATTTCAGGACCCCCACCATGCGCTACCTCCACACGATGATCCGCATCACCGACGTCGAGGCGAGCTTGCAGTTCTACTGCGGCCTGCTGGGGCTTGAGGAGACGCGCCGCATCGACAATCCCGCGGGGCGCTTTACGCTGATCTTTCTGGCAGCCCCCGGCGACCGTGATCGCGCCGTCATCGAAAAGGCGCCGCTGATCGAGTTGACCTACAATTGGGACCCCGAAATCTACGGCTCGGGCCGCAACTTCGGCCACCTCGCGTTCGAGGTCGACGACATCTACGCCTCATGCCAGCGGCTGGTCGAGGGCGGGGTCACCATCAACCGCCCCCCGCGAGATGGACGGATGGCCTTCGTGCGCTCACCCGACGGAATTTCCATAGAACTCTTGCAGAAAAACACCGCTCTGGCCCCTGCCGACCCGTGGCGGACGATGCCAAATCAAGGAACTTGGTAAGTGAGGGCTCGAAACGCAGACGGGGCAACCCGGCAGCGGGCAGCGGTTGACACGTCACCTGACAGCCAGATGGGGGCAGGGCGTGGCGGCACGTTGGTTGTCGCTGTCGCCGGCTCAGGACCAGCCGGGCTTGCAGCTGCCGAGACGCTCGCGCGTGGGGGCCTCGGCGTCGTCATCTTCGAGCGCACGCAGTCGCCTGCGCGCAAGTTCCTGATGGCCGGCCGCGGCGGACTTAATCTCACGCACAGCGAACCGCTGGAACAGTTTCTCACCCGCTATGCGGCTGTCGATGATCCCATGCACGGCGCACTCCAAGACGCACTTCGCGCCTTCACGCCGGATGCGTTGCGCGCCTGGGCGGAGGATCTCGGGCAGCCGACGTTCGTGGGATCGAGCGGGCGCGTCTTTCCGCGTGCCATGAAGGCCTCACCGCTCGTGCGCGCGTGGCTCGCGCGTTTGGATGCATTAGGTGTGGAACTGCGCACACGCCAGACCTGGACCGGATGGAGTTCCACGGGCCAGCCGACATTCCTCGATGAAGGCGGCCACACGTACGAGTTCCCATGCGCCGCCCTCGTCCTGGCGCTCGGTGGAGCAAGCTGGCCGAAGCTGGGATCCGACGGCACGTGGGTTTCGATGCTACGGGCTGCGGGGGTGGAGGTGACGCCGCTCATCCCGTCCAATACCGGACTGAAATTGTCGTGGTCAGCTGCTTTCGCAGACCGCTTCGCGGGCACACCCCTGAAACGCATTGCGGTGACGTACGAGGGGCGCCGCCAGCGCGGCGAAGCGATCATCACACGGGAGGGGCTAGAGGGAGGCGCGGTCTACGCCCTCTCATCAGCCCTCGCCCGCGCGACCGCTCAAGAACATCGCGCACTCATCCATCTCGACCTGAAGCCGGACCAGACGGCCGACGACCTTGCATCACGTCTGGCGCGCACGGACGCCAAGGCGTCGTTCTCCAATCGCCTGCGCAAGGCGCTGCGACTGTCGCCGGCTGCGATCGGCCTATTGAGGGAAAGCGCGGCGAGGTTGCCTCCCAGCGAGACGGCTGCGCTGGCAGACCTGATCAAGGCTGTCCCCCTCCACGTCACCGGAGTCTGCGGACTGGAGCGCGCGATATCGACAGCGGGCGGCGTTGCCTTCGATGCCCTCGATCCTGGCTTCATGCTGACCGGACGGCCGGGCGTCTTCATCGCGGGCGAAATGCTCGATTGGGATGCGCCCACGGGCGGCTATCTGATTCAGGCTGCGATCGCGTCCGGCATCGCCGCGGCCCAGGGCGTTCTCGACCGCCTGGGGATTGACCAAGCCCAACCCCAAACCCGGGGCCAGGATGACACGGTCATTCCACCCGGCCCCGCAGGGCCATAACGCGCGATCCCAAACCCAGCAGCAAGCAAAATTTTTCTCTCCAACAAGCGCTCATCGTGAGAACGGCGTTCTTTTTTCTTTCTTAAGCTTCTTTTCCGGATTGATTTGGCTTAAAGTCCGCGCCGATTGGAGTCTCCCATGACACTCAACACAACCTCTTCCGGCGCCCGCCAGACGCCGCCCGTCCAAGCTGGCCAACGCGACGATGGCATCACCGGCGCAGCCGTTGCGCTGGCCGAGAAGCTTGACTCCGAATTGGCCGCGATCACCGATGCCGGCGAGCGCTTGAGGCGCGCACGATCCGCGATCAACGGCCGGATCGCGTTCTCGACGAGCCTGGGCATCGAGGACCAGGCCGTACTGCACGCCATTGCATCGGCCGACCTGGACTTTGACATCTTCACCCTCGACACCGGCCGCCACTTTCCTGAAACGCTGGAGACGCTGCAGGCAAGCGAGACGCGCTACCGTCGCCGGATTCGCGTGGTGTTCCCTGAGACCGGCGAAGTTGAAGCCCTCGTGGCCCGCGATGGCATCATGGGGTTCCGCGATGCTGTCGAGAACCGCGTCGCATGCTGCGATGTGCGCAAGGTGCGCCCGCTCAATCGCGCACTCGCGGGAGCCGGCGGCTGGATCACAGGACTGCGGCGCAGCCAATCCTCCGGCCGCTCGGCCGTCCCCTTCGCCGCCTACGATGCCAACCTCAATCTCATCAAGCTGAACCCGATCGCCGACTGGACACTGGACATGCTTGAGAGCTACGTGGCCAGCAATGACGTTCCGGTCAATCCCCTGCACGCGCGGGGATTTCCCTCCATCGGCTGCCAGCCCTGCACGCGCGCCATCGCACCGGGCGAGGACATTCGCGCCGGACGGTGGTGGTGGGAGAACGAGGACGGCAAGGAATGCGGCCTGCACAACCGGCCCAAGGATAAGGACACTGCCCCATGAGCGCCCCCATCTCACATCTGGATCTGTTGGAGGCCGAGAGCATCCACATCTTCCGCGAGGCGGCTGCACAGTTTCGCAAGCCGGTGCTGCTCTATTCCATCGGCAAGGACTCGACCGTCCTGTTGCATCTTGCGATCAAGGCGTTTTGGCCAGGAAAGCTCCCGTTCCCGGTCTTGCATGTCAACACCACCTGGAAATTCCGGGAGATGATCGAGTTCCGTGACCGGAAGGTGAAAGAGTTCAATCTCGACCTCATCGAGATGATCAATCACGAAGCGCTGAAGACGGGCATCAACCCCCATGACTACTCCCCGTCCGTCTACACGGACGTCATGAAGACCCAGGCGCTGAAAGCCGGTCTGGATACCCACGGTTTCGACGGAGCATTCGGCGGCGCCCGGCGCGACGAGGAAGCAAGCCGCGCCAAGGAGCGCGTGTTTTCGTTCCGCGCCCAGGGACATCGCTGGGACCCGCGCAAGCAGCGCCCGGAGATGTGGCGCCTGCTCAATGGCCGCTTGGGCGCCGGTGAGACCGCGCGCATCTTCCCTCTTTCAAATTGGACCGAGCGCGACATCTGGCGCTACATCCTGCGCGAGAAGCTAGAAGTCGTGCCGCTCTACATGGCAGCCATGCGCCCCACAATCGAGCGCGGCGGCCAGATCCTGATGCTGGACGATAGCCGCTTGCCGCTGCAGCCGGGCGAGACGCCCGTCATGCGCAAGGTTCGCTTCCGCACGCTTGGCTGCTGGCCGCTGACGGCTGCCGTCGAGTCCGATGCAGAAACGCTGGAGGACGTGGTTGCCGAGACACTCGGCGCACGCACCTCGGAACGCTCCGGACGCCTCATCGACCACGATCAGGTCGGCGCAATGGAAAAGAAGAAGCAAGAGGGGTACTTCTGATGACCGCCCAATCGGCCCTCAAGACAGAAGCGGCCCATCCCTCGCACGCAGTCGATCCCCTGGCTGACGTGGCGCCGGAACTGTCGGGAATGCTGCGCATCCTGACATGCGGATCCGTCGACGACGGCAAGTCAACGCTGATTGGACGCCTGCTGTGGGATGCGACCGACCTCTTCGACGATCAGCGCGAAACACTCAAGCGCGGCCGCACGGTCGATGGCGGTCATCCCGACTTCAGCTTGCTGATGGACGGCCTCGTCGCCGAGCGCGAGCAGGGCATTACCATTGATATCGCCTGGCGCTACTTCGACACCCAATCCCGACGCTTCGTCGTCATCGACAGCCCTGGCCACGAGCAGTACACCCGCAACATGGCCTCGGGCGCCTCGCACGCCGACGTCGCCATCATGTTGATCGATGCCCGCCACGGCATCAAGACACAGACACGCCGCCACGCCGCCATCCTCGACCTCGTCGGTCTGAAGCGTGTCATCCTCGCCGTCAACAAGATGGATCTGGTCGACTGGTCGGAATCAAAGTTCCGTCAGATCGAACACGATTTCCGCACCCTGATGTGGCGCTTCGGCTTTCGCGAAGCGATCGCGATCCCGGTTGCCGCCGTGTCAGGTGAGAACGTCGCGAGCCGCTCCGACCAGATGTCCTGGTACACCGGACCTTCGCTGCTGGAGCATCTGGAGGAGATCCCAAGCCGCGGCACCGAGCCCACGGGCGCCTTCCGCATGCCGGTCCAAACGGTGCTGCGTGATACGCGCGCCGACTTCCGCGGGCTTGCCGGCACCATCAGCTCCGGCACGGTGCGTGTCGGCGATACCGTCATCGATCCGGTCAGCCGCCGCTCGGCCAAAGTCCAGCGCATCGCCACCATGGACCGCGACTACGAGGAGGCCGCGCAGGGGCAGGCCGTTGCCATCCAGCTTGACGCAGATATCGATGTCTCGCGCGGTTCAGTGCTGGCGGCCCCCGAAGCTCAACCTATCGTCGCCCGGTCCATCGAAGCGCGCTTCGTCTGGTTGAGTGATCAGGCCTTCGAAAAGCGCGGCAGCTATCTGTTGCGGACCGCGACCGATCTGGTACCCGTGACCAACCTCGAGATCAAAGCGCTGCTGGACCTGGACACGCTCGCCACCCATCCGGCCAACGCCTGCAAGGTCAACGATATCGCCATCGCTGATCTCGCCCTCGGCCGTGCGACGGCGATCGATCGTTTCGCCGAAGCACAGGAGACCGGAAGCTTCATGCTGGTCGATGCGATCAGCGGGGCA
>CAZZPH010000046.1:0-13105 GCA_964655725.1 uncultured Hyphomicrobium sp. | reverse complement strand
CCCCATAAACGAATGATCATTCAGTTTGGATTGTGCCTCCAGAATTGGGGCTTTTCAAGAAGAATGTTTGTTCTGTTTGTCTAGATGTGAGGCCATGTGCCTGTGCTCATGCAACCAGTATCCGGTTGGCATGCGCGCCGCGCAGTCCGTGGGATGAGCGGTCTAAGTCGAGAGCGCAACCCCGTGGTCCGGCTGCCTCTCGGAGACGAATAACAAATTGATAATGTTGCGAAAAATGGAATTTCGATGTGGCGCTTGGCCGTTGCTCACGGCATGGAAGGACAATGGGCTCTGTCGAAGGGTCCCTAGATCGACCGGCCGGCCTCTGGCGGCCGCCAAACCCGGGCGCGATCACGGGCAGGGCGCAACATGCGCCTGACATGCGATCAAGTCCCACCGGCCGTGCGCACATCAACGCACGGCCCGCTCCAATGCCCGCTGCGGCCCTGACATCCTGTCAGTTCAGGACCAATAAGGCAGCCCCGGTGACGGCGGCGCTCATGCCGTAGACCGGGCGTGGCCAGTGATGCGAGACCTGTATGCGCTCCAGTGCCGAGCCGATCGCCAGTCCCAATCCCAGCAGCAGTGCTGTCGCCGACAGGAACCCCGCACCGAACAGCAAGCCGTCGGTGTTCGGTGGAAGTTCTGCGCCGTGGGCGGCTCCGTGGAAAACGGCTGCAATGGCGGCGAACCCGACCAAGGCCAAGGCGGGCAGCTTCACGCCCGAGGCGATCATCAGGCCCACAGCCACCACCGAGCCGGCGATCACCATTTCCATGAACGCCAGTTCGAGCCCTCCCATGCTGAGGGCTGCTCCTAATGCCATGAACACCAGGAAGGTCGAGGGGATGACAAAGCGCTGGCGGCGATCGAGCATGGCCGCAAGGACCCCGATCGAGATGATTGCTATCAGATGGTCGATGCCGCCGACCGGGTGCAGAAATCCGGCTGCGAACCCTGACGTTTCTCCATGGCCTGAGTGCGCGGCGGCCGGTGCGGAGAGGGCCGCGCAGGCGGTTGCAACGAGCGCGGCGCGTATTGCCCGGTTCATGTGATGACCTCCATCATTTCTTGACTTTGCTGCGGTGACCGATGTGGCCGTTGGCGACGAGCGTTCCCAGGACATCGAGGATCACGCGCGCGGCGAGCTGAGCTGTATTGTCGTTGACGTCGTAGGGTGGCGAGACCTCGACGACCTCCATGCCGCACAAGCCTTCCGCCGCGATGGTGTGGATCATCTCGAATGCCTCACGCGGCAGCAGGCCACCGGGCTCGGGAGAACCTGTGCCCGGCGCGAAGCCCGGGTCGATGCTATCGATGTCGAACGACAGATAGACGGCCTTGCAGCCTTCCCAAGCCATCTCGAGGGCGATCTCGGCGGCCTTTTTGGGTCCGTGGGTCTCAACATCGTGCATCGTGAGCACGCTCGTCCCGCGGCGCTTGGCGACCGCCGTCCCCGGCCGGTTGCCATACCAGCCGCCGATGCCGATCTGGACAAGGTTCTTGGGGTGGCAGTTGGGAAGCCCAACATCATGCATATGGCTGTGGTCGCGATGCGAGGTCGCCGTGCCCTCGTGCGTCGTCCAGAACCACGGGGTCGTGTGCATGCGTTCATCCATATCCTTCTCTTGGATATCGATGTGCCGGTCGATGTGGATGATTCCGACGTTTCCGTCGATGTGCGGCGCAATCCCGCGCACGTTGGGAAAGCCGAGGCTGTGATCGCCCCCGCAGATGATGGGAAAGACGCCCGAGGTGAAGATATGGGAGACCGCTTTCGTCACCTGGTCGAACGTTTTCTCGATATTGCCGGGGATCACGAAGATGTCACCGGCGTCGCACAGGTCCAACTCTTCGTAGATGTCGACCCCGCCGTCGAACCAGTAGCCGTCATAGAGTGCTGAGATGCGGCGCACCGCCTGGGGGCCAAATCGCGTGCCCGGCCGATAGGTCGTTGCCGAGTCGAAGGGAGCCCCGACGAAGGCAGCCTCGTACTTGCTGATCTTGCGCATGTCCTCGCAGTAGGGGGCCTTCATGAAAGTATTGATGCCCGCAAACGCGGGCTGATGACCTCTGCTGAACAGCGAGATGTTGCGGTCAACGATTGAGTCCGCCGCCTCCAGGCCGAGCTTCAGTCCCTGCTCGACGTCCTCGTCCTGCTTTTTCTGAGAAATTCGCGCCAGTTCGTCCATCACGCGTGCGCCGTGCGTTTCTGAGCGCTTCACGCCATGCAAATGAGGATGGCGGTGCGTGTGAGCGTGTCCCTTGTCTTTCTTTCCGCTACCCATGATGTCCAACCTCGCCGCATGCCGCTGTTCTGTGATGCATAGTCGGCTGGTGCGGCGGGCTGGAAACAGTCCCAATTCTTCAATCGAAATCATTGAGCGGCTTAATGGTGCAACGCACGTCAAGAGCGTGATTGCAGGCCGCACGTAATGTCGAATTGGGCTTCACTGAGTATTCGGCGCGGTGCCGATCTCGGTGAGCAGCAGCTGACGTGCGAGTTTACGTGGCGCATGAGGATTGGTGATCACGAACACCGGCATAGAGGGCTTTTCACCGTTCTGGATCAGCGGCCAGAGCCGGCCGGTTGCCACGTCAGGTGCTGCAAACCCATCAGGCAGGAAACAAATGCCGACACCCAGAACCGTCAGTCGCTTGGCTTCGTCGAGGTGCTCAGAAATGCCCGCCACACGCTGCCCAAGCCCATGACGAAGCCGGAATGTGGTCAACGTGTCGGGCTCGTCTGCTCCTGTCAGGACAAAGGCTTCTCCCGACAGCGAGCCGGCGCTCGTGAAGGTGCGCCCAAACAGTTGATGGTCCCTCCCGACGTAGGGAACGTGCACTTCGTTGAACAGGAAGTCGTACTTCAGGTCGTTGCGCTGCGTGCGGGCAGGCGCCACACCGATGTCGATCTCGTCACGAAGGAGAGCGCCGGCAACCGAATCCCAGGTGGTGATGTCGATCAGAATCTCGGCCTTGGGGTGGCGGTCGTGAAAGCGCGAGATCGCGCGGTCGAAGCGGTCACACACGAGGCTCGAGATCACCTGAATGGAAATGCGCCCACCAACCTCCTCGGTCAGGTTGGCCAGTCTGTTGGGCGTGTTGTTCACAAGCTCGCTCAGATTCCGGCACATCTCGGCGACAAGGATGCCCTCGTCGGTCAGTTCGAACCCGCGGGGTCCACGCGTGCAGAGTGTCACGCCGAGTTCCGCCTCAAGGCGCTTGAGCGCAAGGCTGATGGCGGGCTGCTTTCGCAGCAGCGATCGGCTAGCACGGCTGATGCCGCCCGATTGGACGATCTCATGGAAGACCTTGAGGAGGTTCCAGTCGAGATTGCGCGCGAATTTGGTGCCTTTGCGGACCATGGTGAATTTCCAGCCTCTGCGGAGCGGAACTATCGAACGGCATTCCGCGGTTGCAATTCAACATCGCGGCGCCGCCCTTCGCAAGCGCAACCGGCACGGATGAGCATCATGAGGCGGGCGGGCGTCGTGCCGGCGCACGCGATCTGGGGAGTGCCGCGGCCCTGCAGATGGGACTCAGGCCCGGCGAACAGCCGCTCTCAGGGCGTGCCGGGCACTGGAGCGGGGGCATGAATTCCGCGCTCTTCGGTCTGGTGAGCGCTGCGGGGCTTGGTACGGCCGACTTCATGGCGCGCTTCAGTGCCCGCGAGGTTGGCGCACCGTTGGCACTTGGCGCGGTGCTGGTCGTCGGGGCCCTCGTCTCGACGAGCGTCCTGGTCCTGTCCGGATCGCATCTCTCCTGGTCGGGTCCTGGCGTGGCGCTGGCCATCGTGCATGGCGTCAGCGTCGCGATCATGTGCATCCTGCTTTACGCTGGGCTGGCCCGGGGGCCGGTCGCCATCGTAGCGCCGATCGTGGCGGCGCACCCCGCCCTGGTGCTGATTGTCTACGTCGTCCTTGGTACACGCCCCAGCTTCGTCCAATGGCTGGCGATGTCGAGTGTCGTGATCGGGGGCGTGCTCATCGCCCGGGCTGCGCACGAGCATCCGCAGTTCGCGGTCAGTGGCAGGGGCGAAATGACAAAGACGCTGCTCATCGCGTTCGGCGCATGTCTGGCCTACGTTATTCTCGTGATCACCGGGCAAGCCGCCGCGCCGCTGATCGGCGAGTTGCAGACAGTTTGCATCGGTCGTTGGAGCGGCTTGATTTTTGTGGGGCTCATTCTGGCAGCAACCCGGACCTCGCCGTCCATTCCGCGGGCATGGCTACCGTTCCTGTTCATCCAGGGGTCGCTCGACACCATCGGCTATCTGGCGTTCATGGCGGGCGCGCGGGCGGAAGCACCACACGTCGCGATGGTGGTCGCCTCTGCCTTCAGTGTGTTCACGGTCCTGCTCGCGCGGATCGTACTCGCAGAACAAATTTCGCCCAGGCAATGGGGCGCCATTGGCCTGATTGCCGGCGGTACCGCCATCCTGGCGGGTGCGGAATGAGGGTTCAATCCCAGACCCGGGCCGAACGCTGCGTGTCAATCTGATAGTCGGTGGCGTGGCGAGTGAAGAACTCACGGCCGAAGCGGTGCGCAGCCGCGACCGGCTCGAAGGGATCGCGGGTGACGTCGCCTCTGGAATTGCCATAGCCGTGGACGACGCCGACGAAGTTAGCGTGCGTATAGCGCGCAAACTCCTGCATCTGGCTGAGGATGCCACCGGACACCATCGGGAACGTTTCCTCGGAACTGAGAACGAGGCCGACGCGCTTGCCCTTCATGCCCTCGATGACCTGTTCGGACTGGGGATAAGAGGCGGCGTAGTAGCAGAACATGCGATCGAAAAACGCCTTCAATTGCGCCGACATGCCATACCAATAAATGGGGGTGGCCGCGATGAATCCATGGGCGGGAAGGTAAGACCTCAAGAAGACGTCGCGAAATCCATCGTCAATGGAGCACGTGCCGTCTGGCCTGCGGCACTGCCGACAGTCTCTGAGGAACGATCTGAGGACATCATCCACGTAGTAGAACTCCGCCTCGTGCCCAGCTTCGGTCAGACCGTCGCGCACGGCGCCTGCGAGGATCGCCGAATTGCCATTACGGCGCGGACTGGAGGAGAGTACGAGAGCCTTCATTGCTCAACTGCCTCAATGGTGTTTCAGCCAGTCTACCGGAGGTCCGTCCCGAACCACTCATGTGACCAAGCCATGCCAGAAATCGCGTCAGGACCGGACCGGCCTGTTCCCGCCCCCCAACGTCACCCTGATCGAGCCAGCCGCAGGAAAGCAGGTTCAGCCGACGAGCGCGACTTGCGCTCCGTGCTACTTTGTAGTTGATTGGCTGATTAATTAAAAGCACGTGGTGGGTTGTCGAATGGTTGGCGGCATGTGTGGGCGCCGCAGGTTTCCAGGGGGCAAGATGCCTCGTTGCACTCATTTGTCATGACATGACACATACGGCAAAACATGCCTGAGCAGCAGGTCGTGTTACCTCATCGAGGACCAGATGGCAGGTCATCAGGCCAAAGCAACCTTAAAGTCGCGCCAAATGCCGGTTCCAACTGAAAACAAGATCCGCACCAAGGCCCGCGCCGAACCGGCAAAGGCGCGGGGCGAGGAATTCCTCGCCGCGGCGTTGGATCTGTTTGCAGAGCGCAACTTCGCATCCGTGACGATCAAGGATATCGCCACTGCCATTGGCGTCAATACGGCGCTGATCTACTATTACTTCGAAAGCAAGACGGATTTGTTCCGGGCCACCATCGAATACGCGGTCGAGAATGCGTTCGAGAGCATGCGCGAAGTGGAAGGCCGTGATTCAGACCCCGCCAACCTCATCACGGCTTGGCTTGACTATCATGTGGACCGGCACGCCGAGATCCATCGCTTTGTGAAAATTGCGCTTGATTATCGCAGTGCACACGAGGGCGACCCCACGATCGAGAAGTCAATTGCGAGCTTTTACTCCAACGAGCGCCGGTTGCTGTCGCGGTTCATCCGGCGTGGCATTGAGCAGGGTCAGTTCAAGCGCGTTGATCCCGACCGGATGACGCAGTTCATTTCGACCTATCTGGACGGCTGCATGGTTCGCTCCGTCATTCATCAGGACTTCAATCTGCCCGCAGCGGTCAACGATCTGCATCGTCACGTGTTCGATTTGCTAGGCGTGGCTGCAAAGCCGGGACGGCGCCGCACGTAGCCTGCCGCATTGCAGAATTGACCGTACGTGCTTGCCAGGACCTGCGCCATGTGCAGTGCGCAGGGGCCTTGATCGCGCACGCAAGGACCTCAGCGTCGTGCGCCCCCTCACAGAGTTTCAACTCTGGTCGTCGTCCCGACGATCTGCTGCAGCGCTGACCCGGCACCGGGATGAACAGTCGAGTGCGGACGCCAGAAATTTTAGTAATTGACCGATCAATTAAATCTTATCATAGTCGCTTCTCATTGACGCACCTGCATCCGGCAAGCCGCGAAACTTCCGATCACGACGGAGATGCGAGAGGCCAAAAATTTCCTCCGATGTGCCGTGTTGCCGGCGGGCGCATCCTGGAAATCGACGACGGGAAATACCGCCGGAGTTGGAATTCGTCCTGGAACTGGGGACACCGCCGGCTGGTTCGACCGCCATCACAGTGGGGAGTGCGCGTGCATGGGGGAGTTGATCGTCAATCCCAATCCGGGTGCCTTTGATCACGCTCCCCGGTGTCAGAACGCCGCCCGCATTGCCCGCCGGCTCACCGGCGGCTCTCAGCAGTGCATGGCAGACGCCTTTGTCATTCTCGGCCAATCGATCACCGAAGCCAGGTCGTGCCAACCGGTGTGGCGCGTTTTGGGTGACGAACAGCGCGGGCCAGATGCGGTCTTGAAATTTCACGGGTGGTCGAGGTTACGCCATGCGCGTTCCCAAGGCGCCGTCGTCCCCTATCTCGAGAAGTTCTGAAGCGGAGAGGCGCAGTGTTCTGGCGGAAGGCAAAAAATGGCGCGGGCGAGGACTTGAAGATGTTCTTCGCGTCGGACCTGCATGGCTCCAATGTCTGCTTCAAGAAGTTCATCAACAGCGCCCAGTTCTACGGTGCCGATGTTCTGGTGCTGGGCGGCGATCTGACAGGCAAGGCTGTCATCCCGATCGCAGAGCAGGCCGATGGGAGCTACCTGACATTTCAACATGGCCGGGATCTACGGCTCGCAACGCGCGACGAACTCGATGACTTCGTCAAGCGGTCGGGCAACATGGGCTTTTATCCAACGGTCATGCCTGAATCCCAATACCAGGCGCTGAAAAAGGACCCGGAAGGTCAGGAAGCACTGTTCAAGACGCTCGTTCTGGAGCGGGTTCGCGAATGGGCGGATTTTGCGGCCAACAAGCTGAAGGGCACCGGCATTCCCATCGTCGCTATCCCCGGCAACGATGATTTCTACGAGATTGACGAGTTGCTGACGGCGGCTCCGCACTTCGACTTCCACGAAATGCAGGTGTGCGAGTTCAAGGGCGGGTATCAGATGCTCTACTGCGGAGGATCGACGCCCACGCCCTGGAATACGGAGCGCGAATACACCGACGAGCAGTATGTGGAACGGTTCGCTGAACTCCTGCCCCATGTCACGGACATGTCCCGCTGCATCTTCAATGTGCACGTTCCCCCGCATGGCACCACGCTCGATGCGTGCCCTAAGCTCGATGCCAACCAGCAGGTGGTCTACGAGATGGGATTGCCAGCCCAGATTCATGCCGGCAGCCAGAGCCTGACTGAGGTAATCCGGCAGCACCAGCCCCTGCTCGGACTTCTTGGTCACATCCACGAGGGACGCGGAAAAATCAACATCGGCCGGACGGTCTGCATCAATCCAGGCAGCGTCTATCCGGAAGGGATTCTGCAGGGGGCTCTCGTCATCCTGAGGGATGGCGAGGTGCGAACGACAAATCTCACGCAAGGATGAGAAAGCCAAAAAAAGCGAAACGGGAGCGGCAAAACGCGCCGGTAACAGGGGAGTAGGGCAATGGCAACTGCGGACGCATCGGGTGACAACCGAATATTTCTGAGAAAGGCGTCAGGCCTGATCAGAACGGCAAGTGGCACGGACACGTTTGTCTACAATCTGGGCGTGGTGAGCATCGGCCTGGGTGTGGGTTCGATCCTCTACTATGGGCCGGCCTTCTACCCTCAAGGTGATCTCATCTGGGCCTGCGTCATTGCAGGCGTTGCAATGGCCATGATCGCCTTCGGGTTTATCACCTGGACCGTCACACTCCCCAGATCCGGCGGCATCTATGTGTTCGGCTCCCGTATCCTTCCGCCGGCTCTCGCTTTGACGATCAGTCTCGTCGAGATCACGGCGTGGCTCTTCTACTGTGCGATTGCGGCCTACTGGATTGTGACGTTGGCGCTATCGCCGATGTTCGGCGCGCTGGGGCTGTTGACGGGGAATGCGAGCTTCACGGCCATTTCCGAATGGATGCTTCAGCCCTGGTCGACATTCTTCCTGGGCTCGCTGATCCTCATTCTCTCTCACATCGTGCTGTCGTTCGGAATGCGGTTCTATCTCACGCTCAACAAGTGGGTCTTCCTGTTGGCGATGGCGAGCACGGTGCTGCTGGTCATTACGCTCGCAATGGGCTCCAGAGAGCAATTCGTCACCAATCTCAACGAGCTCGTAGGACCTTCTCTAGGCGTTGCCGACTCCTACAATGCCATCATTGCCAGCGGCAAGGAGAAGGGCTGGGGCGAGACTGGAACTGATTTCTGGCAGACGATCCTCGTATCGAATTGGCCGTTCCTTCCGCTCGTCGGCGCGGCCTTCTCCATTGCGATCGGCGGCGAGATCAAGTCCGTCCAGAAGTCCCAGACCTGGGGCATGCTGGGTGCGGTGACCGTGGCCACCCTCGCCTGGATCGCTACGATCTCGCTGGCTCTGGACGTGTTCGGCTTCGAGTTCCTGGGAACCGCGGTCTTTAATCTTCTCACTGAGAATGGTGGCCTGACGACACCTACCGATCCTGCAATCTCGCTTTTGACCGGCATCCTGACCAAGTCACCGTTGATCACGGTGTTGACGTCGGTGGGGCTGGCCTTGTGGATGTGGATGTGGATCCCCGCGATGCACACGTTTGGTGTGCGCGCCATCGTTGCGTGGTCGTTCGACCGCGTAGCGCCCGCCCCGCTCGGCAAGATCTCAGAGAAGTATCACACGCCGATCATCGCAATCGCTGTAACGACGATAGTGAACATCATCTCGATGGCGCTCTTCGTGTTCGTCCCTGCCTTCTCCAAAATCGTGATCCTGATCGAGGCTGCGGTTCTGGCATGGTCGATCGTTCTGTTCGCCGGCATCTTCTTCCCGTATCTGCGCCCGCAGATCTACGAGAAGTCACCCCTGGCGAACCGGAAGCTGTTTGGCCTGCCGATCATGACGGTGGGGTGCTTCCTCGGCTTTATTGCCTCGCAGTTCTACTTCTGGACGCTGTTCTTCGATGCGAACGCAGCAGGCCATGAGCCCGACCAGGTCGCGATCGTTGCGGGTGTGTTCATCTTCGGTCTCGTCTTCTACTACATCATGAAAATGATCCGGCGCGCCCAGGGGATCGACGTGACGCTGGCGTTCAAGGAGATTCCCATCGAGTAGGTCTGTGACAGCCTGATGGGTACGAGCACGGGGGCAATGGAGAGTATCTTCCCCACTCTCTCAGCGCCTTCACAGATGTGGCGGATCGGCAGTCTTGCCGGCCCGCCACACCTTGGTTCAGAAGCGGGAAGGCCGATCGTGACTGCGGACACGATGGGAGCTTTATCGACGGCGTGAGAGACAGGCAGGAGCTAGACGTGAATCAGGAAGTCAGAGATCTAAGTCTCAACCTGGAGTTCGTGGATGAGGCACTGCAACTCGTCCATGACGCCGAGGAGAAGGGAATCCGGTTGAGGATCCTGGGCTCGATCGCCTACCGCCTGCAGTGTCCGCAGAACCTGCATCTGTTCGAGGACACCAAGCGCGTTTTGACGGATGTCGATTTTGGCGCGGAGAAGAAGCAGAACAAGGCCATTCGGGAATTCCTCATGGCGCGCGGATACGTCCCCGACGAAGGTGTCTACATGGCGTCGGAGGGTTCGCGCCATGCGTACCTGCATAAAGATACCAAACTCAACGTCGATGTCTTTGCCGATGAACTCTACTTCTGCCACCGCATTCCGTTCGGTGGCCGGCTGGACCTCGACAAGCCGACAATCTGCAACACGGATCTGCTTTTGGAAAAGATGCAGATCGTTGAAATCAATCTCAAAGACTTCAAGGATACGATCGTGCTCATGCTCGAGCATCCGTTATCGCATCAGGTGCCGGGACCGAAGTCGATCGATACATCCTACATCGTCGACATGATGCGCTCTGACTGGGGCTTCTATTACACCTTTACAACCAACCTGAAGCGGGTGCCGGAGTACCTGAAGGAGTTTCCGTCACTCACCGAAGCTCAAGCGCGTGTTATCCGTGATCGTATCGGCGAATTAATCGAGCGCATCGAAACAGCGCCCAAGACGATGGGGTGGAAAATGCGCGCGGCGGTCGGTCCCCGGAAGCGCTGGTATCAGGAAGTCTCAGAGAAAACACGCCAATTCTAACACCGGCGTTTCGCAGCCGAAGGCTGAGGGATCCTATCGTTGCGGCCAATTTATGGATATACATTCATGAATACACTGGAGCCAATCCGCGCACGAGCACCCGGACGTCCTCGATCGTTCGATCGTGATCGCGCCCTTGATGCTGCGATGGCGGCATTCTGGGAACGGGGGTATGAGGCGACCACATACGAGCACCTGGAGGTGGCAACCGGCTGTCACCGGCAGAGCCTCGTCTATGCCTTCGGTGACAAGCGCGCTCTCTTTATCGCGGCACTGCAACGCTACATCGACCGGCGTGTTGGTGCCGTGTGCGCGGGACTTGAAGAGCCTGGCGATCCGTCGCGGGCCATCTCCGGGGCCTTTGCGCTTTGGCTGGAGGACGCCTCCCGCAAGGCTTCGCGCGGGTGCATGGCGGTCAATGTGGCGGGCGAGTTGGGGGGGCGGGAGCCTGATATAGCCAAGTTGATCGAGAGCGCGCGCAGGCGGCTCGTGTCAGCATTCGCAGAGGCATTCAAACGTGCTGCGGACGCAGGTTCGCTCGCCGGCAACGCCGACCCGCGCCATCTTGCCGAACTCGCCGTTGCTGTGGGTGATGGGGCCCTCCTGCACGCTCGCAACACGCGATCCGCTCAAGCGGCCCGGCGGACATTCAGTGTCTTTCTCGGTGCGATCTTCAAGTGAGGCCGCCTCGAGTGATTGTAACGGCATGCATCGAAAACCCCGCATAAGACAACAGGAGGCTCCACATGGACGGCACGGCATCAGGTCTAGGGTATCGGGAGTTCAGGCAGCGGCAGACATCTGCCGACCTGGACGGGCTGAGTTATCGCCCTTTGCGGGTGTCCTGGACAGATGTCGGGGAGGGGGACCCCGTCATCCTGCTGCACGGCATCCCGACGTGGTCCTATCTCTATAACGACGTCATCCCGATACTGGCACGCCAATTCAGGGTGATCGCTCCGGACTTCCTCGGGCACGGCTACTCCGACCGGCGGGATTTTTTCGATCGGTCTTTGCTGGCGCAGACAGATATGATCGTGCGCTTGATGGACCACCTGGGTCTTGAGCGTGCTCATTTTGTTGGGCACGACACGGGCGGGGGCGTTTCTCTGATCATGGCCATCCACCACGCCCAGTATATCAATCGCCTCGTCCTGACGAACGTCGTTGCCTATGATTCCTGGCCGATCGACGACATGCTTGCACTGGCAAATCCTAACTGGCGCGCCAAGTCTGCAAGCGAGATTGGAGACTTTCTGGCTTCAGGTCTTAGCGATGGCTTGCACAACCAGGAGCGGCTGACAGAAGCCTTCCGCGAGGGGATCGTCGCCCCCTACAGCGACGAGGAGGGAAAGATCTCGATCATCCGCAATGCGAGCGCCCTGAATACCAACCACACGACCATGCTCGTCGACCGTCATGGTGAGATCCGCGCCCGGACGTTGTGCCTGTGGGGTATCCATGATCCCTGGCAGAAAATCGGCGACGGAGAGCGCCTTGCTGCCGAGATCCCCGCTGCCCGCCTGGTGCGCGTCGAGAATGCCTCTCACTGGATCCCGCACGACGTGCCCGAGCGCTTCGCGCGTGAGATTGCCAATTTTCTGCAGGAGCCTTGAGGGCGTTCACGTCATCATGGCGGCAGTCACCTGCGCGTGGCCGCCTCGCGCGTGATGCTGTCGCCGAGGATGATTGCCCGCGAATGCGAATAGTGGTCGCGCCTCACGAGGATGAGCACCACCCATGACGTTGCGATCATGAAGGCGATGGGGTGGAAGAACCATAGCAGGCCGGCAATGGTGTAATAGAACGAGCGCAGGCCCTGGTTGGAATGGGCACCGACGAGGCCGAGGAGGTCGGCGGTCCGCCGTGCATGGTCGCGCCGCGCGTCCGGATCGTCGGAATCATGCGCGGGCGTCGCCCCCATCATGATCACGGTGTAATGCGAGAGCCGGAAGGCCCAGGCGAACTTGAAGAAGGCGAAGATCATGATGGCCACGAGAACGAGAACCTTGATCTCCCATAGTGCCGTCGATGTCGGTGAGGCGTAGGGCAGGGTCTGGAAGATGAGGCGGGCCTGATCTCCGTAACCCAAGAGTGCCGCCAGGCCGCCGATCGTGATGACGGATGTGGAGGCGAAGAACGCGTTCGCGTTGACCAGCCAGCCGAGTAATTGTCCATCGACGATGCGATTGTCGCGCTCACTCATACGCTGCATCCAGGCCCGGCGCTGAGATTGGACGGCGCCGGCGATCGACAGCTTCTGGTTGCTCTCTCGCATTGAGGCGAGTTCGTAAGCTCCGATGAGGACGATGAACCAGGCAAAGGCGATCATATCGAGGAGGGGAAAGATTTCAGATGTCACGGTCGAAGCTTCCCGGGTTGGACGTGCGCGCGGCGGGCCCGTCACCAGGCCGGAGCCACGCCCGCATCACGACAGCGTGGGGTAATGCTGATCGCAATCGAGCGGGAAATCCAGTCCTCACGGTTTGATGTCCAGGACAAGGATTGATTAATTTCACATCATGCTTCCGCCCGGAG
>CAZZPH010000045.1:0-13199 GCA_964655725.1 uncultured Hyphomicrobium sp. | reverse complement strand
ATAATAACGCCCCTCCAATGAATGCGGGTCTGCTGCAGCGATTGGGAAGAATACTCTCCGGCCGTTGGAATGGCTGAACACCCGAGCGGCTTCTCAATGCCACTCTCGGAGTGGACTGAAAACTAGAAGCCGGCGATCTCCTCGAGATCGCCGGCTTTTAATTTGCCGTCATGGAGTGCGCTGGCCACAAGCACACCGGCAACCCCTATCGCCTTTAATGCCCTTAAATCATCGCGATTGCGCACGCCGCCTGCGGCATAAACTTTCCGATCCGCGCCAGCGCACTCCACAATCTGCACCACGCGGGCTAGTTCAGGCCCCTCGCCTTTCCCCACGGCGCCAAGCGTCATCACAATCACCTCATGCGGCCACAGCGCGGGCGATGCCAGCACCTCCTGCGGCCCGATGAATTGATCACCTCGGAAGTCGAGCGAAAGGCACCGGGCCACGCCCAGCGGAGCGCCATCTCCCACCACCTGGCACACACCCGCCGCTAGGAGTGTCTCCGACCCCAACACCGGAACGATCCGGTGATCTGCACTGGGTCCGCCAAGTCCGCCATCGTCAACCAGTAGCCGCTCACCGGGCCACACTTTGGCAAGCCCAGCCAGAAGGTCCGTATTAGCGGCCCCGCGTTCGATCCCGTCCAGATCAGCGACATAGAGCGTCTTGAATGGATAGAGCGCGCCGTAGCCCCGAGCGACCTCAAGCGGGTCGCAACCTTCTGCCAGGATCGTCGACAACGGCCGGTAGCTGTTGCGCTCCCCCGCCACGGCGCGCACAGCTTGGCCATGTCGCACGTCGATAACCGGGATGATGTCCATGCCCTTCCCTCCGTCGTCAGGTGGTGTAACACACACCTGAGCGAGGAGAGGATTGATCAAAATGGGCGTCTGTGCGGGCCTCGATGTCGGTGGGGCCCATCTTAAGGTGGCGCTGGCAGAGGCGGGCGAGTTGCTCGATGTGTGCCAGTACGTGTGCCCGCTCTGGCAGGGCCTCGACCGGCTGGACACCGCGCTGGCGGAGGCGTCAGAAGTCCTCAGCCGTGCTGATGCGGTCGCGCTCACCATGACGGGTGAGTTGTCGGACCTCTTCGCGAACCGCACCACGGGTGTGTCAGCGCTGCTCGACGTCATGGAGGGCCGTTTCGGCTCCGACGTCCAGGTCTGGCAGGGCCAGCGGGGCATGGGCACGCTCGCGCAGGCACGCCGCCATCCCGCCGACGTCGGCTCCACAAATTTCCTGGCAACCGCGTCACTGGTCGCACGCCATCATGCCCATGCGCTGCTCATCGACTTCGGATCGACGACGGCCGACATCATCGCCATCCGGGACGGCGCGCCATATCCCCGAGGTCTGACAGATGCGGCGCGCCAGACCTCGGGTGAACTCGTCTACACAGGTTATACGCGCACCGCCGTCATGGGAGTCGTGGACCGGGCCCCCTTCAAGGGAGAATGGGTGACGCTGGCGCGCGAGTATCTCGCCACGATGGCCGATGTGCGCCGCATTCTGGGAACACTTCCGGAAGGATCGGACCTGCACGCGACTGCCGACGGCAAAGGCAAATCACTTGAGGAGAGCGTGGCACGCTTCGCACGTCACTTCGGCCGCGACGGGATCGAAGGCACGCTCGCCGAATGGCGGACGGTGGCAGCTTACGTGCATGAAGTGCAACTGCGCTCGCTTCACGATGGCGCATTCCAGGTTCTCTCAGGGATCGATCTTCCCGAAAGTGCACCCGTCATTGCCGCCGGTACGGGGGCACTCGAAATCCGCACGCTGGCAGACCGGCTCGCCAGACCTGCCACGGACGTGGGCACGCTGATCGGGGCTTCGGGTGACCTTCGCGAGCGGGCGACAGCCTCAGCCCCTGCCGTTGCGGTCGCCCTTTTGGCAAATTGAACGCAGCACGGCAGCGGCGAAACTGCGCGTTGTTGCCCGCCGGCCGCACCCGATCCGTTGCTCTGGTTCTGCAGCCGTCCTACAAGGGGCGGGTGGAGTGGCGAGCAGGGGAATCTACTCATGCGAGTTCAAACGCCTGCTACGGCACTGGCTGTCGTGATCACGGCGTTTCTCGCTGGATGTGCGCCGACATTGCCCGATCCCGGCACGCAGCTCGTCGCTGGCTCCATCGAAAAGGCGCCGCAGATGCTCCCCGGTGTCCCGAACGGATTTGAGTGCCCGCTGGTGCCCAATGGTTTTGATCCTGCAGGATCGATCTACCGTCTGGACAAGGCCGGCACGTTCTACCGTGTCACGGCCTACGGCGAAGAGCCCGCTATTCTCGCGATGAAGGGCTATCGCCGCGACATCAAGATCGCCGATTACGCCTTCACCGACGAGCAGAAATCCAGCGCGGGTATATCGTTCGCAGTTCTGCAAAATGCGCTGCCCGGCCTGACAGCGGCGGCAAATTCAGACCTGAAGAAAAGTCTCAAGGTTGACGTCGTGGTTTCGGACATGCGCGCTGAATCCATCGACGATCAGGTCGCCGATCACATCCTTGCACGCTTTCAGCAGGACGTTAAGCCGAGACCCGGCAGCACATACTATCTGGTGCGCGAGACGATCCGCGCTGGCTCCATCAGCTATGGCCTCAAGCGTGAGGATCTGGCCAAGTTCGGCAGTGAAGCAGAGCTCTCCAAGCTCGCCAGCGGCAAGGCCAATGTCACCATCAATGACAACAACGGCCTCCTCGCTGTCACGCAAACCTTTGCACCCGATCGAGTCCCCGTCTGCATCAAGCCGGCGGAAATCGTCATCGAGGCAACCCGCGGCGGCAGCGGGACCACCGTGACCTTGAAAGACCCGCGCGAGACGGAGCTGCCCGCGATCAAGAGGATGGGCAATGACGAGGTGGCGACCGCGCCGCCCGCTTCCGCTTCCGCTTCAGCGCCGCGGCAGGCCAATGTTGGACAAGCTGCGCGGCCAGCTAGCCCCCCGTAAAGAATGCGATGATCTTCTCCGCGAGCGACTGAGTTGTCGCCTCGGTCGCGATGTTCGTGCCCTCCTGAACTGCCTTCTCGTCTTCAGGTGTCTTGGGTGGTGGCCCGCCTCCGGGCCAAGGCGCATAGAGCCCATAACCAAATCCCTTCGGGAAATCCCCGGAGATGTCCATGCGCGACTGGTGTTCCCATTTGGGTCCGCCATCGTCACTGTTGCTCAGATAAAAGGGCAGCGAGTCACCCATCATCATCCAGCCGTTGTCACCGCCGGATGGAGGCGTAAGCCTCCCTGAGGAAATACCTTCGGCAAGGTCGGCTTCAATGAGCGCCCCCAGATCACGGTAACGGGCCTGCAACGTCTCGCCGAGCGGGGCACCCGTGATCGGATCGTGGCGCATCTTACAATCGGAGTACGGTAGCCCGTTGCGGAAGCACTTCGGCACCACCAGCCCAAGCTCCCCGGTCGCTTCAACGTTGGAGTTCGGGAACTCCGCACCGACCGCAGATGGAGCGGCAAGAATGTAGGTCGGCAGGCGGCTACCCGTCTCCGGATCGAACCGGATCCCGCTTTGGAGCCCCAGGCACAGGCTGCGCAGAGTGAAGCCCAGTCCCTCCGCCTGCCTCAGGTATGAATCGGACACCGAGAGATCATAAAGCCCATCGGAAGGATTTCCCGGATCCCCGGTGTCTTTGTAGCACTTGTTGGGAAAGTGGGTGATGGAACCGTCTTGTTCGCCGTATCCCTCGATCATGATCCCCGTAGCTCTGAGAAGCTTTTTGTTCGTAAACAGCACCGGGAACCCCGCATGAAAGGGACTGACGGCTGCATCATGCGGTGGCAGTGATTCTTGCTCCGGAGCGTCCGTTGGCTGCCCGGCGGGGGCGGGCACCGGCAACGGTGCATCCTGGGCCACGCGCCATTCGCTATCAATCCGTGCGGGACGCCTTTCCTTGGCCTCAACGTACGCGACGATAGATTTGGCTCGGTCGTACGCCGCGCCAGCAGGTCCGACAGGCGCCGGCAGCGCGCAAACCGCCACAACCGCAATCGCGAATGCTGCACAGATCGCGCACAATCCAGAAGGCAATCTCGCTGCCCCATGCCAAGCAATCCTAACCATCAATGACCTCCAAGAATGAAGAGAAAACCGTTCAGAAAAAACTCACGGCACACCCGGCTCCGCATCTCTATGGCCCCACCCCGGCAATCATCTCCTCCATGATCGGATGACTGATGCCGGCCTTGCGAAGTGCGGCAAAATCAATGCGCATCAACTCTGCCACGTTTCGCCCCGAGGGTAGCTGTTGCCTGATCTTCGCGTAAAGCTGGCGGGCCTCTTGCGCGCGCCCTGACAGCATGAGCGCATGTGCTTCGTTCAAACTAATCACTGGTTCATCGGGTTTGAGCGCACGTGCCTCACGCGCTGCCTCGATCGCCCGATCATGCTCCCCGGCGAACAGTGCAAACCAGGAGATCCCCTCCAAAGCCCGCGTCTTCTGATCCAGGTCGGCAGTACGGCCCGCCCCGCCCCGGTTGGCAAAGCGCTCGAACCGCTCCACGGCCATATCGAGTGCCTCCCGCGGACGCCCGGCCTCGACAAGCGCATCACTCAGAATCTGGAAATCAACTTCCAGGGTTTCATTCCAGCCGTGCATGGACATGTGAGACGCCGGTGCCGTGGTGCGGACCTCCAGGCTCGACTGATAGGAGATCAAAGCCTCCTTCAGTCGGCCCATCGCACGCAAAGCGTCGCCGCACCGGCGATGCGCAAGCGCTCGTGCGTGCGATAGATCCGCTCGTGACGGCTCTGCAACGGAATTGCGCACAGCGACCGCCAGGCTCGTTCGGAAGTATCCCAGCGCTGTCTCGGGCGCCTGCACGAGATGCCAAGCACCTATTCGATCGTTGGCTGCAACGACGTCAGTTTGCCAGTCGATCCGGTCGGGATCGGAGTCCGCAATCCCTGTGACGATGGCAAGGTTTTTCTCCAGGAGCGCCGTGATCTCAGCAGCCTCACCGACACCCTCAAGTGCCTTGGCAAGACCATGGTAGGCGAGGGCTAAGTCGTGCTGCAGCCCGAGGTTATTCTGCGAGTGCTCCGATACTCGCTCCGCAAGGGCCACACGCAGCCGCTGCTGCTCGACCGCCGCTGCACGCTCTCCAGCCACCAGATAGGCGTCGGCGATATTCGCGTGTCCGATAGCAAGCGCCCTTGCCAGGTCGATGCGCTTGGGCTCTGCGGCGAGCATGACCTCCCGCAAGGCAATGCTTTCTTGAAATGACCGCTTTGCATCTGCGACACGCCTGGTCGCCAGATATACTTGACCGATCTTCTCAAGACTGACCGCAAGGTTCTGCCTAGCTACTGAGTTGCCAAGGTCCGACTGCGCCTTGGAGAGCGCCGAGCTTTCTTGGAATTGTCCCAGCGCCTCGTCGTAACGGTTGAGTCCCAGGAGAACGTCACCAACCCTGTCCTTAGCCGCCGCCAGCCCCACGCCCCAATCCGATTTCGCATCCGGCCGGGCCGCGAGCTTTGCGAAAACCGCAACGGCCAGCCTAGCATCATGCAGTGCCAGGTCGAATTTGCCTTGTGAACGCATGGCGCTCGCAATCTCGATCAGGGCCGTCGCCTGAGCCTCGAGAAGCTCTGGCCTCTCCCCACCCGACCTTGCAAGCTGGGAGACAAGCCCTCGCGCCTCTCCGAGCACGTCGATGATGAACTGTTGCGGGATACCCTTTTGACCGCGAAAGCGCTGTGAGAGATCGAGTACGAGGTTATTTGCCGTCCGGGTTCCTTCCGCAAGGACGAGTTCCACCCGTTCCCGTTCCTGCCGTGCGATAATGGTCTGCCATGCTGACAGGCCAGCTAGCACGGCTAAACTCCCGGCCGCGCCCCATGCGAGTCTCAGGGCCCGGCGCTGCTGGGTCAACTCATCGGAAAGAAGATCCTCCTTAGCGATCCCATGGATCGGCGCGGCAAGATCTGCCGCCCGGGTTAGAAAGTCGGGATTTCTCTTACTCGCCCTCGCATCGCCATCTCGATAAGCCGTGAGGTCAATCCACTTCGGTTCAGTCTGAAACCTTCCGGCCAGCACAGATGGCAAGGGAAACTGGTCGTCGGATACAAAACACCTAGCCTCGTCGTTCCAGACGAGACGGCCCGCCGTCAGCGCAACAAGGATCGTATCGACGCCCTTCGTCTGAAGCCAATGCTCCACCTCCCGTCCGACCCAAATTGAGGCCGCCGCGTCTGGTGAAGCCAGCAGAACCAAATAGCGAGAACGGTCGAGCGCGGAAGCAATGGAAGGCCAGAGCGTTGCTGTCGCGGCAAGACTGGAGTCGTCCCGGAAAATCCTTAAAGCCCGGCGTCGCCACCAGGGGCGCCCAATATCCTGCACGACGGACTGAAGCGCCTGGGCAATACGCTTGTCCTTGTGATGACTATAAGAAATAAATGCGTCGTACGACTCCATCGGGGCCGCCCATCGCAATTGGAAAGAGTAGGTGTTTGCAGAAAAAGTGTTCGTCTGACGCTGATCAGACTATACGAAGCACGATCGGGTATCCAGCACCCGATCAGCACGTGATCTCGCCATGCAGCAAATTCACAACGCTCACCGCAGCACGACTGCCGGGCCAGAATTGCTGAGGTACACGCTCAGCTCTTTTTCGCCGCGTCCGTGTCGCCGCGCCGCCAGGCCTCGATGCGTTCCATGAGCCAGCCCCATGCCTCCTTCTCGCGCGGGCCGGCCGTCTTGGTGACCGCGATCTCCAGATAGGTCAACTCGCTTTCGATCTTACTGGCGGGCAGCATGTGGAGGCGCGTTGACAGAACCGCAAGTTCCAGAACGGCGACCTGCGCCCGGTTGAAGCCCGGCCAGGGCGCGTGGGCGTGGTGATCGACGATGCGGCAGTGAAAGCGCGGACGCTGCGGGTCATCCTGCTGGCGTTCGACGGCCAGCTCCCAGTGAGAGAGCGCGCTTGCAAGATAGGCACCCTTAACCGTGCGGGCCGGCAAGAGCGGCCATGTGCGCCGTCCGGTAATCGCGCCAGCAAACACTCGCACATCGTCGGTGTGGCTCGCGACCGCATAGGGAACGGCCATCAGGTTGTCCAGCGTGCGCGATGGCTTAAAAGGAGCAATGATCCATCCCTCGCCGTCCTCGATCAATCCCAGGGGGGCGATGTGAACGTCACCGGCTTCGTTCATAGTTGTCACAATAGTCTCGACGATGAGTGGCATGGAGGCCTCGATTGGGCACCGGTATGGCGCAGTCCTAGTCTGTGGCTTTCGGCTTGCGGGCCTTGAGCGTCGCGCCTTCCGGCGCATGGCGGATCAGATCCTCGCTCTTCCTATCGGCCGCAACACCCCAGTCGAGCGGATTATCCTGCGAGTAGCGTTTCCCCAACGCCTGGGCGATCTCGGCCTTGGCCAATTCGTAGCCCAGATAGAAGGCATGAGACCCGTCGCTTTCCACGCTCAGCTTGTCGAACAGATCGAACGGATCGGTGGCCACATGATGGCCCTCACGATTGTAGACATGCAGGCCGTCCTGCGCGACATGGATGCGAAAGTTTGCATCGCGAATGCCCCGCGCTTCGGCCGCAATTTCCCCTGGCGTCAAGGGATGCGGCGTCAGATCGTGCAGCGACAACAGCCCGCCACCGTAGCCTTTGGGCAGACTCTGATCCTCGCGCGCCCGAAACATCAAGCGGCGCGCGGCATCGTGTTCGTGGACCGTGCGCAGCGTGTGCGGGGAGACTTGAACAACCAGGACATTGCGGATGTGAAGTTCCGAGCAGATACCCATCAACAGCGCCGTCACTCCCTGGCTGTCGGCGTCGGTGAGTTCTGTAAGGTTGCCCGTACCCATCAGAATTTCCGTGCCGGGCCGTTGCCGGCGCAGCTCGGCATAGCGCTGCAGAGATGCCGTGAAGCCGAAGTGAATGGGATCGAGAACAGGGTCGGCAATATGCGCCAGACCCATGGCGGTTGCCTTATCGATCGCACGGAAGAGTGAGGCTAGATCGCCGTGCGGACGCGGCACGAGCACCGGCACGGTTGCCGTACCCGCGACCACATCGAGTGTCGTCTCATCGAGGGAAAGAACAAAATCCGCACCAGCACGGGCCGCGCGGCGCAATTCCTCCACATCTCCGGAATCAACGCTGACTTTCAGCCCATTCGATTTGAGCGCAGCGATGACCTGTTCGAGATGAGGAAACCCGACATCGGGCTGACAGCCAATGTCGATGACATCGGCCCCCGCCGCCGTGTGCGCCAGCGCCCGCTGCACCAGCGTATCGGCATCGAGCGCGGGGGCTTCCACGATTTCTGCAAAAATACGCACGTCATGCCGGCTGAGGTCCGCAGGCCGCCCCCCGTGTCCGAGATACTGCGGCAGGTCGATCACCTCATCCGGGCCGCGCTCGAAGGGAACACCGAAGTGGGCGGACAGCGTATCAAGGTCCATCCGGCAACGGCCGGGAAGGATCACGCGGTCGGCGGTGATGGGTCCTTTGAGCCGGTTTTTCACGATCGCTTCGGTCATCAGGGCCGCAACCTTGATGCCGATGTTGGCGATCGCCCACGAACCCTCCGCAAGGCCGAGTGACCCCACGGTGGCCCTGAGGCGCGCTTCGGCCAGGTGGCCTGTCAGGAAGAGGAGCTTTTCAGCCATTCGACGCGCGTCCTGACAGCCGCTTCAAGCTCCGGCAGGGTCTCCACCACCGTCGTTGCCTCGAAGGACCTGAGCTTCTCGGTATTCTCCAGATCGATGCGCCGGGGATAGACCTTCACCATGCCCTTCGGCGCCTCGGTGTCCATCTCCGGTGCTGTGTCGCACGCAAACACGATCGCCGGCACGCGGCACTTCCCGGCTTGCGCAAAGACGTTCGTCGGCAGGTTGTCGCTGATGCCATAGACACACTTGGCGACGGTGTTGGACGTCGCAGGCCCCAGGATCAGCGTATGATAGACGCCGTAATAGAAATTCCCGACCGGCGCGGAACTTGCCGTCCGGTCCCTGTAGACACGCGTGCCGGGCGGCAGCACCAGCTCCTGCTTGTACATATTGAGGACTTCCTCGGCCGCACTGGAGAGAAACAGGTCGAGGTCGGGCAAGGTGCGCATAATGGCGAGGCTTTCCTTGAAGAAATGCCCCGAGCCCGTCAGCGCCCATCCGAACCGCGGTGTCTTGATGTTGTCTTTTGCCATGGCCGAGGCCCTATCATGCGCAATCGGGCGCGTCGATGCCCTGCTGTGCGCCTTGGCTAAAGCGCTTAGATGTCCTGAGACGCCAGGATTGCCGCCAAGCGTCCATAATCCTCTTCGCCGACCACGTCGGCGGCCAGCGCCGAGGCGGCGACGATGCGTGCGAATTCCGGGTCGACAATACCCCTTGTGGCGAGGTCCATGATCGTCACCTCCCGCGGCACGGCACAGGACTTGACCAAGCACACATGCCGGGATCCGATCTGCACCGCCAGCCATGCCGCCAGTCCATCGGACGTCATGGACCAGGTCCGTGGAATGTCGGGCGCCGTCGCGGTCATTCCTGCCGGCGCCCACACCGCAATTGCGGAGCGGGTGCGCGTGAACCGCAGTATGTCCTCAATCGTATCCGCCGTCTCGAACCCCCTGTGCATGCCGGTGATGATGTGAGCCATCTGTTCCATGGCCAGAATGGCGAGCCGGTGGGCGACCTCGTCGCTGAAGCCACGCTTGGTCTGCTCGGTGCGCACCATATCGGCAAAGGGCCCGCCCCCCGGCACGACAACCACCGGACGGCGCGCCCGCGCGATCACCTCCAGAACGGTCAACAGCCTGCCGGATTCATAGAGGCTGCCACCGGTCTTGACGACGCAGAGCGCGTCCATCACGCGTCTCGGGTGCGGAAGATCTCAATGCCCCGGACGGGCCCACGCTCGAGCTTCTCGACGAGCACGCGCACACCGCCGATACGCGTGTCGCCCAGCAGCCGCGTTGCAATCTCCTCGGCGAGCGTCTCCACCAGATTGATGTGACCGTGCGACGTGGCCTCTTCGATGGCGTCGATGATGTCGGTATACGAGGGCACCTCGACCATTTCATCGACAGTGCTGCGCAATCCCGGTGCCAGGTAGGCGTCGATGGAAAGGCGCACCTTCTGCGTGACGCCTTTCTCCTCGGCATAAACCCCGATGTTGCAGTCAATAACGTGAGCGCTGATGAAGATGCGGTCGCGGGAATAAGCGGGAGATGCGAGCTGGCTCGCCAGAATAGCAGTACCCTTACGGCGGTCTGTCACGGTTGGGCCTCGATGACGATAGCAGGATCAGCCGGTGGCCCGGCGATCTCGCGGAGATGGCGGGAAACGGCCAGTACAGCTTGCCGTTCTAGCGCCCCGCCCCGGTCGTGGCCAGCGCACAGCGCGCCGCGGAAACCCAGAATATCCGGCCGCAGGGACGCAAGCTCGGCAATATCCCCCGCGCGCAGCGCACCAGCCAGCCCTACAAACAGACCAGCACCGCGAGCCTTACCGATGAACTGCCCTAGCCGCAGGCGATCCATGACGTCCGTGAGTGCGCCTTGGCCCTTCGACGCGGTATCGAGCATGACACCCGCGAACCCGGCACGCGCCATATCATCGATGAGGGCAAAGTCAGGCTGCCTGTCGGCCAGAAGCAGCCCGACGAGCCGGGTGCGCCCAAGATTGGTGCGCCCCAGTGCGGCGATCGCAGCCATCGGCTCTCCGCCGTCAAAGACCCCGATCTTGACGTAGTCAACGCCGGTCAGCGCAACAGACGTGGCCGCTGCGCAGATCCGATCGGGCACGGGAACGAGATCCCCGATCGTCGCGCTGACCGGCAATCGCCCCCCGATCACACCGACGATTGAGCGGATGGTCGCCAACGGCAGCGCACCCAGCGCGCCCTGCCGTGCGTCCTTGCAATCGATCACATCGGCACCGCCCTCGCTGGCGTCCCATGCTTCGTGTGCACTCTGCACACTGGCGAGAAAGCGCGGTCGCGCATGAAGACCCACATGAAGACTTGTCATGGATCGGAGGCGTGATCGTGGTTGGAATCAAGACTGTCGCCGCTGTGAAAGATGCGGCGCAATTCCGCCTGGACCATCGCCCGGTCGCCGCGCTCGGCGGGGGCCAGTTGCACCGCCTCATCGGCGACGATGCTCGCCGAGCCAGGCGTCATCCGCAAAATCCGCGTCCCCAGCATGACGGCTTCGGCGCGATCATGCGTGACGAAGATGACCGTCGTCGGCCGCCTGTGCCACAGAGCGACCAGCAGCTCACGCAGGGCCTGTGCGGTGGGATCGTCGAGAGAAACAAATGGCTCGTCCATCAGGAGAATGTCGGGTTCCTGGATGAAACCGCGCGCAAGGGCGGCGCGGCGCTGCATACCGAGCGACGTGCGTTCAGGGTAGGCGTGCTGTGCCTCGGTGAGCCCGACATGCTCCAGCATGGCATCGATGTTGGCGTGACGCGGATCGCCATCGGGGAGCGAAAGCGCGATATTCTCCCGGATCGTCCGCCACGGCAGCAGGCGCGGCGTCTGGAAAATAAAGGTCATGCGCGGCGTGCCCGGACCCAGGTCGATGCTGCCCTGATAATCACGGTCGAGGCCGGCGATGATATTGAGCAGCGTGGACTTCCCGCATCCCGAAGGTCCGGTCAGAACGACAAACGAGCGCGGTGCCACGTCGAACACAACGTCCTGGAGCACGACGTTCTCATCCCGTCCAGCCATCGCGGAAAACACCTTGCGCTCGACGCGCACGTGCACGGGACGACCCAGTTGTTCTATCTCCGCCATCGGTTGACCCGTGCCTGCAGCGGCTGGAGCACGCCCAGCTCGACAATCTGAATAACAACGATGAAGGCGAGCGCATAGGCCAGGATGGTCGGCACGTCGTAATTGCCGAATGCCGCGTGGATCTGATGCCCGACGCCGGTCGCGTGCCCGCCCAGCGCCTCCACGACAAGCACGATCTTCCAGACCAGCGCCAGACCGGAGCGTGCCGCAGCCGCCCAGAACGGCGCCAGCTGAGGCAGGATGACGTGCCGCAAGGACTTCCAGCGGCCAAAGCCATAGACGTTGGCCATTTCAGTCAGATCACGCGACAGACTACGCGCGCCTTCACGCATCTGGACAGCAACGTTGGGGATCTTGTTGATCGCAACGGCAAGGATCGCCGTCAGCTCCGTGGTGCCGAGCCAGACATAGGCCAGCGCGATAATGACGAGCGCCGGCAGATTGAGAAACAGGACAAGCCAGCTATCAAAAAACCGGTCCGCGATCCGGTAGGAGCCGACAAGAATACCAATCGCCGCGCCAACGAACATCGCAACCGTAAACGCTGCCGCGACGCGCACCAGAGTGACCGAGAGATGCGTCCACAACGCCCCGCTGGAGACTTCCCTCATGAGCACATCGAGCACTGTGCCGGGTCCGGGCAAGTGACGGCTGTCGCTCAATCCGGCTGCCACCGCCCACAACAGCACAAGGGTGGCGAGCGACCCCGCCGTCCACGCCAAGCGCTCGACGACCGCAGAGGACGCCGCGAGCGGGCTACGCACCGTGCGCATGGAAGAGCTTGGGATCGAAGCGTGTGCCATGTCCGACGAGTTCCGTATCTCCACTTTCCTGCAGGATCGTCATGATCTTCTCAGCAGAAACCATGTCGCCATCGCTCCACGAACCGCGCACGCCTGAGCGATAGCCCGCTTTCAACGCCTCGAATTCGCGATCGTCGGCGGCCTTCACGAGCGGCCTCAAGCGCTCCCAGGGAGCGTCGCTGTCAACGAGCCGTTGGTTCGCCTCGCCCGCGGCGGCAAGGAATTTATCGATCGCGGGCAATAACGCGGGCTCGGAGGATTCCTTCCAGATAAAGCCCACGAGAGCCGGCTGGGGATTGATGCCCAGCGCATCCAGAACGTCGCGCATCGAGATCACGGTGCGGAAGCCCTGCGCCTCCAGCCGCGCGGTGAATGTCCAGAAATTGAGGATGGCGTCGAGACGCCCGTCCTTCAACTGCTCGTTCAGCAGCGGTGCGGCACCGTACTGGACGCGCGTGAGGTCGATCAGGTCGCCGCCAACACTCGACTTGGCATGCGCGCGCAGAAGGAGCCAGCTCTTGTCGGTCGAAGATCCTGCAACGCCCAGTCGCTTGTCTTTCAGGTCAGCAAGGCTCTGGATGGGTGAATCCGCTGGGACCATGACGGCTCCCAGGGCGCCGGAAAACGGCGCAA
>CAZZPH010000044.1:0-13534 GCA_964655725.1 uncultured Hyphomicrobium sp. | reverse complement strand
GCCGGGCGATGTGCGAGAAGCTTAAGGAACTCATCCCGCCGCATATGTTCCAGATCCCCATCCAAGCTGCCATCGGCGCCAAGGTGATCGCGCGCGAAACAATCAGGGCCCTGCGCAAGGATGTGCTCGCCAAGTGCTATGGCGGCGACATCACCCGCAAACGCAAGCTGCTGGAAAAGCAGAAGGCCGGCAAGAAGAAGATGCGCGAGTTCGGCAAGGTCGAGATCCCGCAGGAAGCCTTCATTGCGGCACTCAAGATGGATGAGAATTGACGCCCTCGGAGTGGCGCCAGACTGTATGTCGACCGGTTAGGGTCCGGAGAGAGACCGGATCGAGATACCAGCCCGGCTCAGTCCGGCCGCAAGGGCCGCAGGGCGGTGCCAGCCCCCATCAGCGCGCGATCGGCCGCGACCATGCCGGGCCGCCTCATCCCACGTCCACCAACACGATCTCGGGGGGCACGCCGAACCGTACCGGAAGGATGGAGCAGCCCAGACCGCCAGAGACGACGAGGTTGCGCTCTTCCTCGATCACATGACCGTAGGCGTAGCGATTGCCGAAAGACGACGGCACGATCGGCGAGTATCCGAACAGACGCACCTGTCCGCCATGCGTATGACCTGAGAGTGTCAGCGCCACGCGATCGGGCACGCGCGCAAAAATGTCTGGTTCGTGGGCGAGCAGCACGACAGGTTCATCGCCGCTGACGCGTGCGAGGGTGCCGTCCAGATCATCGACGCCCTGGAACAGCATGCGGCGGCCCGTCTTGCCCACAATAAAGGCCACCTGATCACCCAGCCCCGCGAGCCAGAACCGCTGGCCGTTCTTGTCGAGACGCACAGCGTCGTTCTCGTAGACGGGGATGCCGGCACGCTCCAGCGCGCGGCGGCCTTCGACGGGCCCTTTGCGGTCGCGCTGCGCGGCCTCGTCATCCCACCAGTCGTGATTGCCGAGGACCGCATGGACGCCGAGGGGCGCCTTTAACTTCGAGAGCAACGCAGCCCACTCGGCTGGCGCGATGCGCCGGGTCTGCCATTTGTGTCCGGCGGCGTAATCGCCGAGCAGGAGGATGGCGTCGGCTTGAAGTGCGTTGGTGGTGGCAACGATCTCCTCGATGCGCTGAGGGGGCATGTAGGGCTCGCCCGCATGCAGATCGGCGACGACCGCGAGCTTGAGATTGAAACCAGAGGGCCAGGACTTCGGATTGAGGCGGTACTGAGTGACATTCAGGCGAAAGCGCGGTTCGATACCGAAGGCGTAGCCTGCGAGCCCAACGCCGCCGACGAATGCGCCAGCCAAGCTCCTCAGAAATGTGCGGCGGCAAATCACCTGTCGCCCGGCTCCTCGCCATCTTCGAACAGATCGGGTGCTGCGGAACGCGATGGTCCTGCAAGACCCAGGTGCCGGAACGCACGCAGCGTAAGCACGCGGCCGCGCGGCGTCCGGCCGATGAAACCCTGCTGCAGGAGAAACGGCTCGACGATTTCTTCAAGCGCATCGCGTGGCTCCGACAATGCGGCTGCTAATGTCTCGATCCCCACGGGCCCACCCTCATAATTCCTGGCGATGCAGGTGAGATAACGGTGATCGAGCGCGTCGAGGCCCTCGCTGTCCACCTCGAGTGCGCGCAGCGCCGTATCGGCAATTCCAGCGTCGATCGTGTCCACCCCCGCAACAGAAGCAAAGTCCCTGACGCGCCGCAACAGCCGGCCTGCAATGCGCGGCGTTCCGCGTGCACGCCGGGCGATCTCGTGCGCGCCATCGGACCTCAAAGGTGCGCCCAGCACACGCGCACCTCGCACGACCACGGCCTCCAGTTCCTCCACTGTGTAGAAATTGAGCCGGACTGGAATGCCGAAGCGATCGCGTAAGGGCGTGGTGAGCAGGCCCGCGCGGGTCGTGGCGCCGACGAGGGTGAACTTCGCCAGATCGATCTGAACGGAACGGGCCGCTGGTCCTTCGCCGATGATGAGGTCGAGCTTGTAGTCCTCCATAGCGGGATAGAGGATTTCTTCGACCGCCGGGTTGAGGCGGTGAATTTCGTCAATAAAGAGCACATCGCGCTCTTCCAGGTTGGTGAGAAGTGCTGCGAGATCGCCAGCCTTGGAGATGACGGGCCCCGAGGTGGCACGAAAGCCGACGCCCAATTCCCGGGCCATGATCTGGGCGAGCGTCGTCTTGCCAAGGCCAGGTGGTCCGGCGAACAGGACATGGTCGAGCGCATCGCCACGCGACTTGGCGGCCTGAATGAACACCTTGAGGTTGGCGCGCGCCTGCTCCTGGCCAATGAACTCGTCGAGCGACTGCGGGCGGATCGACGCCTCGAAGGCGTCGGCCTCGCGTCGAGCCGAGGAGATGAGGCGATCGGTCATGGTTTGTTCGTGGCGCTATTCGCGCCCGCCGTCAAGCAGGAGTGACCGCGGGTCGTGTCCCGCCAAGATCGCAGCATATGGGCGCGGTCAGATCAGGACTTGCGGGCCAAGCGCATCACGATGAAAAGCACCAGCGGCGGCAAGATCGCAATCGCGCCATAGGTCACAACATGTTGGAAAACTGCGGCGTTCAGAGCCTCGACAGTCGCCGGATCATTGGCGCTCATGTCGAGGGGCACGCGCGGCCACCTCAAGCCCGCCACATAGCCTGCGGCGGCCAGCCACAAAAGTGAAACGATGAGGGCGCTGGATTTCATGTGCTCTACGATGATCAAGGGGGAACGCCGGGGCGAGGCCCAGTGCAGTTGCCGGCGGGCTCGAGACGGTGCCGTCATAGCGCGAACCACGACCTGGGGAAACCCCTCCCCGGCGCCGCTTTAAAGACCCCCGAATTCATTTTTTGCGGATTGTCCGGCCCCTACTCATTTCCGGTGCGGGGATCACGGTTGACGAGAGAAGCCTCACGAGAGTTGCGCGTGACACTGTGAACCAGATGGAGCGCCATGCCGCTGATGAGTGCAGGGATGAGCGCGACCAGGATACAGACGAGCAAAAAGTCATCGCGTTCTTTCTCCAGCGCTGCGGCCGCACCGGGAGCCTCTGGGCTCATGCCCGTGGGCGTCATCGGAAAGAACGCATGATAAAATTCATACCAGCCATAGGCCCAAATCGCGCAGAAGATAAAAAGTATGACCGGAAGGGAACTGCTGCGGCGAACCGTACTTGAACTCATCGCGACGCTCTCCTCAACGTCCATGCCTCATGATGGTGCGCGCAGCATCCATGTCCCTCAGCGCGCCAACTCCTTCAGGCCGCGGCGGATCAACTGCGCGGTGTCGGCCGCAGCACCAAGATCCTTCAGCGCAACAGCGACGGCTGCCGACGACTGAGCCGGATTGTAGCCAAGATTGGAGAGCGCCGAAATTGCCTCCGCTGCAGCCTGCCCTGCCCCAGGTCCATCTTCGCCAGATGGCGGCTTGGCTGCACCGGGCACATGCAATCCAGCCATCGACAGAGCCGGCGCCTTGTCCTTCAATTCCGCAACGATGCGTTGAGCAAGTTTGCGCCCCACACCCGGCGCCTGCTCGACGGCACCCCAGTTTTGGAGAGCAATGGCGTTGGCCAGATCCTGCGTCGAGAGCACGCCCAGCACCGCAAGGGCAACCTTCGCGCCAACACCTTGGACCGACTGCAGTGTGCGGAACCAGTTGCGCTCCACCTCGCTGGTGAATCCGTAGAGTTTGATGGCGTCCTCGCGCACATGGGTATCGATGGTCAGAGCGACGACATCGCCGGGCTTGAGATTGCGCAGCGTGCGCGCTGAAGCCTGGACCTCATAGCCAACCCCGTTGACGTCGATGATGCAGTGGCTCTCGCCGATCGCGTCGACGAGTCCTTTGAGCTTGCCGATCATCGAACCGCCTCCCGGGCCGCGCGGATCGCCAGGTCTCGAGACTTGCGGTGACTGGCATGACAGATGGCGATGGCAAGCGCATCGGCCTCGTCCGCGCTGTCGAAGGTGGCACGCGGCAGCAGAAAACCGATCATGGCCTGGATCTGGCGCTTGTCGGCATGTCCCGCCCCGACGACCGTCTTCTTGATGAGGTTGGGTGGGTATTCCGCTACGGTGAGCCCCTTCATCGCGGGCGCCAGAAGCGCCATGCCGCGCGCCTGCCCGAGCTTGAGCGTGGAGCGCGGATTGTCGTTGACGAAGGTTTCCTCAACCGCGGCTTCGGCCGGGCGGTGGGCCGCGATAATGGCCAGAATACCCTGGTAGAGTTCGGCCAGCCGGGATGCCAGGGCATCTTCACTATCGGAGGTCACAACGCCTGAGGCGACATACGAGAGCCGGGGCCCATCGCTCTCGATGATGCCCCAACCCGTGCGTCTCAAACCCGGATCAAGCCCGATGATGCGAACCATGCTTCCCCCTTGCACCCCAGGGGATAGCACGGTTCATGATTCGGCGCGCTTTTGGCGTTCAGTGCCGCGGTTCCGCGCGGGGGGTGCGAGCGGGGTGAGAACGTCCCGCCTGCAGCCTGCGACCTCAGCCCATCGCCTTGATGCGTGCGGTAAGGCGCGACACCTTACGGCTGGCCGTCTTCTTATGCATGATGCCCTTCTGAGCGGTGCGGACGAGCACCGGTTCAACGGCCTTCAAGGCGGCAGCGGCCTTGGCCTTATCGCCCGAGGCGATGGCTTCCTCGACGCTGCGCACGGTCGACTTCATGCGCGTGCGGCGGGCCTTGTTGACATTCGTGCGGCGTACCATCTGGCGGGCGGCCTTCTTCGCCGACGACGTGTTAGCCATGATCTCGCTATCCCTACTGAGCTTATGAGACCCCACCACACAAGCCCCACACGGCACCCTGACATCAGGCTGCGCGAGCGGACCGGCATTGCGGTGGGCCTTGGTTCAAAAACCATCGTGCCCGGGATGAGGTCCCAGGCGTCGCTTGGTCGCTCGTATAGCCGTCTCACCGGGCCGGGTCAACGCCCTCTCGAGAGGGCGGAGCACCCACGGCGGATAAAAGCCCCCCCGCATGGGAGGCCGGCGCGGCGCGCTTGTGGGCGGGCCTCATTCGTGGCTCATTGGGCTGGCAAGAGTTCAGCCCATTACCAGGGGAATTCCGGGGACTAGGGGCCGGGACGCGATCGAGCCGGGAACTGCCATGAACAAGGCCACGACCGCCCGCGCGGACCGCGCGGACCGCCAACGCGGGGGAAATCGGTGCCGCGCACTCCTTCAGCGTTCGCGAGCTCGGGTTGCATGCGCCGCGGTCTTCGCCATGGTGGGCACGCCTGCGCCCGCTTTGGAACCGGTCCCCGGCGAAGACGATGCCATCAAGCAATGCGAACAGCGCATCTGCACCATGGTCCTGACCCGCAAAGATACGGGGGAGGACCTGACCTGCAAGCTCGCCAAGACCTGGGACCGCGACACTCTCAAGGGCGGCGAAGAAAAATCGGTCACATGGGGCTTCGGCGATGCCCAATGCAAATTGAATCTCGACGTGAAGCGCCGCGACGTGATTTCCGCCCTGACAGAGAAGAAGCACGAGGTCGACATCCCCCCTCACACAGTCAAATGCTCGGTGGAGCGCAGCGGTGAGATGCGTCCCGTGACAGCCACTTTGGCCCCGCGGCTGCAGTTCAAGAATGGCAAGGCCTCAAAGATCTGGATCAACCTGAAAGAACTGGACGGTCCAGCCGATGTGAAGGCGACCGTCTGGACCGCCGCTCAGCTGGAGAACACACTGGGCATTTTTCACAAGTCGATGCTGAAGTCGGTGAACAAGTTCCTGCATCAGAAATGTGCAGCGCGCTACCACGCCGACGGCACCCCCAAACCCGACCCCAAAGAGATCGCCAGACAGAAAAAGGCGGCCGCAGCCAAAAAGCCGGAACCCAAGCCCAAAGCCGCCGACGCCAAGCCGGAAAAACCCACCCAGGCGAAACCGGACAAGCCAAACCAGGCAAAGCCAGCCCAGGCCGCTGCCGGAACGCCCCCTCCGGCCAAGCCCGTCGCTGGCGCAACTCCGTGAACCGGCTGGCTGTGCGGGCCCGTTTCGGCGCCGTGCTAATCGGCGGCATCAACTTAATGTCTGCCACTGCCAGTGCTGCTGGCGATCCGCCGGCCGACTGCTACGCCGAATTCGAAACGGGGAGGGGAGCCGAGATTGCCTGCAGAGTTCCCTTGACCCTGAGTGAGGAGGAGCGCGCCGAGCTTGAAGCGGGCAGCCGCGGCTATGTGACGGATCTGACCTGCACCCTCACGATCCGCATCGATCGCGCGCTGGTCGAAGAAGCTATCATGGCGGCCGACATGGCATTTGAGAGCCCTGAGCAGCCCGTTGCCTGCACGATCGCGACACCGAAACGCACCTGGGACATCACAGGGACCTTCGCTCCGAAAATCCTGATCAAAAACGACGAGGCCGTCGAGGCGACGCCGGGCCTAGGCAACGTACTCGGCGTGACGCGGGTGTTGTCCTGGCCGGTCGTGCAGTTCGTCAATCGCTGGCCATCGGTACGCTCCGGAATGCTCCAGGTCGTCAACGCGTATCGCGCCCACAGACGGAAGATGAGAGCAACTGCTGGAGCGCCCGCTCCCTAAAACGAGAGAACGGAAACGAACAAAGCGGCCGCCTCGGCGTGGCGACCGCTTTGCACACTGCGAAATCAGTGACGCTTAGATAACGTCGATCTCGGCCGGCAGGTAAGACGTCACTTCCAGGCCGACTTCCTGCTCGCGCACGGCAGGCTTGGTCCAGGTCTTCATGAGTTCCTCCTTAGATGTCATCTCGTGCCTCGCCCAACCCTGACTTGGCTGAGCGCTACTGGTAGATAGTTTCTCGTGAGCGGCGATACCAATCGCAAATCCTGAACAGACCGATCAGCGTTCATGATCAGTTGGCCGAGCGTCGACGGGGAACGCAGTGTGGCGGCCCTTTCGGGAGAACAGCACGGCGGAGCATGGATCCGCGAGTTGCGACGACATACCGCGCAATTTCCGATCTAAAGCAGACCTGCCGGCGCCGAATAGTTTCTCTTATCGGCAGCGCAACAAGAACCGATTTGAAGATGACGCGCCACTGCCCTAACTAACGGGCACAACACGAGGAGTTCCCATGACCGACAAGACAAACCTGACCACAACCGCTGGCGCCCCCATCGCCGACAACCAGAATTCGCTGACAGCGGGCGAACGCGGTCCACTTCTCTTGCAGGACTACCAGCTCATCGAAAAGCTTGCGCATCAAAACCGCGAGCGCATTCCTGAGCGCGTGGTGCACGCCAAGGGCTGGGGTGCTTACGGCACTCTGACCATTACCAATGACATCACCCGCTACTCATGCGCCAAGATTTTCGAGAAGACCGGCAAGACAACACAGATGCTCGCTCGCTTCTCCACTGTGGCGGGTGAACAAGGTGCGGCGGATGCCGAGCGCGACGTTCGCGGCTTTGCCCTCAAGTTCTACACGGATGAAGGAAACTGGGACCTCGTCGGCAACAACACACCGGTCTTTTTTGTCCGGGATCCGCTGAAATTCCCTGACTTTATCCGCACCCAGAAGCGTCATCCGCGAACCAATCTGCGTTCGCCGACTGCGATGTGGGATTTCTGGTCGCTGTCGCCTGAGAGCCTCCATCAGGTGACAATCCTGATGTCGGACCGCGGGCTGCCCGTAGCCCCGATGTTCATGAATGGCTACGGCTCGCACACGTTCTCGCTGATCAACGCAGCTGGCGAGCGGTTCTGGGTGAAGTTCCACTTCAAGACGATGCAGGGCCACAAGCACTACACGAATGCCGAGGCCGAGACGGTCATCGGCAAGTGCCGCGAAACGTACCAGCGCGAACTATTCGGCACGATCGACAGGGGCGAGTTCCCCAAGTGGCGCATGATGATCCAGGTCATGCCCGAAGAAGACGCCCTCACGACGCCGTACAATCCCTTCGATCTGACGAAGGTGTGGCCGCACGCGGACTATCCGCTGATCGAGGTCGGCATCATGGAGTTGAACCGCAATCCGGACAACTACTTCGCCGAGATCGAACAGGCGGCGTTCTCGCCGTCGAATGTCGTGCCCGGCATCGGGTTCTCGCCCGATAAAATGCTTCAGGGCCGCATCTTTTCCTATGCCGACGCTCACCGCCACCGGCTGGGGACGCACTACGAAGCGCTCCCCGTCAACGCACCGAAGTGCCCGGTCCATCACTATCACAAGGACGGTGCGATGCGATTCTTCCGCAACGACACCGGAAATCCGGACGTCTACTACGAGCCCAACTCGTTCGGCGGGCCGGTGGAGGCGCCGCAGTACCGGGAACCACCGCTCAAGATCTCGGGCGATGCAGACCGCTACAATCACCGTATCGGAAATGACGACTACACACAGCCGGGCAACCTGTTCAGGCTTATGACGAGCGAGCAGCGCGAACGGCTGATGGACAACATCGCGGCGGCCATGCAAGGCGTTCCCGTCGAGATTATTGAGCGTCAGGTTGCGCACTTTTCCAAGTGCGATCCGGCTTACGGAGCCGGTGTCGCAAAACGCATGGGTGTCAAAATCACCGAAGGCGCAGGAAGAGTGGCGGCCGAGTAGGCCACCGGCCCAGCGAAGAGCCAGAACGCCCCGGCACACATCTGTGCCGGGGCGCTTTTTTATCGAACACCGACGAGGTGCGGCAGCAAAGCTGCAGAGCCTGCCATGAGGCGCTGAGCTCAGTCCGGAAGGACCGGCCACTCCATTGGACCCTATACTGGCAGCGGGACGCCTGTTTCGGCAAAGGCTGCGCGCTGGCGGCCGGTGACCTCCTCCAGCTTGAAATCCTCGATCGTTTCATTGAAGAGCCGGTACCAGTTCTGGCGCGCTTCCAGATGCAGGAACACTCCGCCCAGACCGATGGCCGCCCGATCCATAAAGACGAATTCTCGCGGCACTTTCACCGGGCCCTTTTCCTTCAGGATGCGATGCACGGTGAAGGCTTCCTTGCGTCCATATTCACCTGGCCGCGTATCTTCGGCGATGGTGCGCTCGCGGTCGTCGAGGAGGGGGCCGTAGATGAAGCGCGCCCAGATGTTGAGCGCTTCCATCAGGTCTTTCGTCAGTCCCTTGAAGCCCCAAGTGTCGTAGGCGTGCGTCACACGTTCCTGGTCATTCTCCAGGAGGCCCTTGTAGAGATCGATCACACCTTGCACGAACGACACAGGGAACGTCCGGATGCAGCCATAGTCGAGCAGGTTGATACCCGCGGCATGTCCCTGCTCGCAGAACACCGTGTAGTTGCCGAGATGCGGATCGCCGTGAATGACGCCATAGTGCGAAAAGGGGAACCACCAAGCGCGAAACATGGCCTGCGCGATGGTATTGCGATCCTCGATCGCATCGGCCTTGTGGTCCAACAGACGCGTGCCGTCGAGCCACGTCATCGTCAAAAGCCGGCGCGTCGACAGCGGCTCGATAATCCTCGGCACCTGGATGATGGGACAGTCCGCGAAGATGTTGCCGTAGAGGCGGGTGTGGCGCGCTTCAAGTTCGTAATCGAGTTCCTCGCGAAGCCGTGCACCGATCTCCGTCAGGATCTCTGAGGTATCGACGCCCGGGTCCATGCGCGCATGGAGCGCGAAGACGATTTTGAGCTGATTGAGGTCTGCCTCGACAGCGGATTGCATGTCCGGATACTGCAGCTTGGCTGCGAGCGCCGTGCCATCGATGGCGCGCGCCCGATGGACCTGTCCAAGCGAGGCAGACGCGGCAGCGCTCTCCTCGAAGGAACTGAAACGCCCACGCCAGTCCGGACCCAGCTCCGCCATCATCCGGCGGCGCACGAAGGCCGGCCCCATCGGCGGTGCTTGAGACTGAAGATGGGACAGCTCGCGGGCATACTCCGGGGGCAGGGCCTCGGGTATCGTCGAGAGAAGCTGTGCGACCTTCATCAGCGGGCCTTTCAGCCCACCCAGTGCAGCGGCAAGCTGTGCGGCCTGCCGCGAGTTGTCGGCCTCAAACCCCAAGAGACGCTGGCCGGCAACCTTGGCGGCGACCGAGCCGACATTGGTGCCGACCTTGACGTAGCGCGCCGCCCTGGCCGAGAAGCGATTGTCCTCGTTGTCCATCTGTTCCATTGTCCAGCTGTTGGCGCTGTGTACGTGGTATCGTGCCAGCAGGATTGCCAGCGCGGCACCTTCGCATGTCACAAAAGGATGTGTCGTTGGCATTCGTCCAGCGGCTCACTATTCTTGCCGGGCGTTCCGCCCGCTACACACAGGTCCCATCCTCAGGAAAAGCCACCGCGACATGTCCAGTTCCGACACGCGCCGCCGGGCGCACCGTTACCGCCGTACTGCGAACATCTTCGCCAGCATCATCATGTCGGCCGGGCTCGTCATGGCCTTGCTCGGCATCTATGGTGCATGGCAGGGCTGGCGGACCCTGAGCTGGCCAACCGCGCCCGCCGAGATCATTTCGAGCGCTTTGGAGGAGGACACCGCCACGCGCACGGTGCCCATGACGGACAAGCATCGAGGTGGCAGCAAGATCACAAGCACCACAAGCCAGCTCGATGTGCTCTACCGCTATGGCGTCAACGGGGTGGGCTATGAAGGACGCGGCATCGAACCGTGGGATTTCGGAATCCAGAACTCCGCCAAGGTGAGGGCCCTGCATCTGAACCAGGCGCCCGGATCGGTGATCAGCGCCGCCTACGACCCGCGCGAGCCGCGCCGGTCCTATCTGCTGCCCGGCCCCAGCTCGACCTCTCTCACGCTTGCGGGCGTCGGCTTGGGACTGATCGCACTGGGTTTCGTGCTGGGGCGGATCGGCCGCCGCGTGTAGCTCGGCCGCTGGACGGTGCCAGGCGCGCTGCCTACCTTCCTGTACCGTTCTCAAGGAACTTGTGGGCATCTTCCTGGCGCTCGAAAATGTGCGGTGCCAACCCGCGCTTGCGGAGCGCCTCGCGCATCTTGAGACGCATGAAGGCGCTCGTGGTGTAACGCGTTGTCGTGAGGTAATGATCTTCCAGCATGTGCTGGATCATTTCTGCATAGTCGTCGTAGAGGTCTTCCGCGATGCGGCAGCCGTCGTGATTGACGACCGAGTTCACCCGCCGCCCCGCCGCAACGCACGCCGCAACGAGCGCTTTGCGCAGATCGTCGATGTCGCTCTTCTTGCGAACACTCCAGCCTTCCAGGTTCACGAATAGGATATTGCGGTCGCGATCGTAGCTGATGCGTTCAGACAGCTTCAGATTCAACAAATCCGACAGCAGTTCCATGGGATCTTCGAGGAAAATGCGCCGGTCCATCGGCATCGGTTTGTTGATGATGGGCTTGAAATCCATGTGCGCCAGAATGTGGCGCTCGATGTCGATGCCGGGCGCCACTTCGATCAGCTCCAGCCCATCGGGAGTGAGCTGAAACACGCAGCGCTCCGTCACATAGATGACGGGCTGCGATTTGCGGCTGGCATAGTTGCCGCTGAACGTGACCTGTTCGACGGCCTTCACAAACTTGCGCGAGCGGCCTTCCTGCACGATCGCCAGCTTGCCGTAGTGCACCTCAACTTTGAGGCCGCCGGCGGTGAATGTTCCGGCGAACACGACAGCGCGCGCATTCTGCGAAATATCGATGAACCCGCCGCAGCCGTTGAGCCGGCCTCCGAAGCGCGAGGTGTTGACATTGCCCTGCTCATCGCACTCGGCCATGCCCAGGCAGGTGAGGTCCAGACCCCGCCCGTGGTAGAAATCGAACATCTGGTTCTGATCGATGATCGCATGCGCATTGGCCGACGAACCAAAACTCGATCCACCAGCGAGCACGCCTCCGATCGCGCCTGCCTCGGTTGTCATTGTAATAAAGGGCGTGACGCGCTCTTCGGCGGCGACGGCGGCGACCCCATCGGGCGCTCCTACACCCAGATTGATGACACCGTTCGGCGGAAGTTCGAATGCCGCGCGTCGTGCAACGATCTTGCGCTCGTCGAGTTCCATGCGCGCAATCGCTTCGACAGGAATGCGGATTTCACCGGCAAGCGCGGGATCGTACATCACGCCGTAGTTCATGCGATGAAGCTCGGGTTCCGGTGCCACGACCACGCAATCAACGAGGATGCCGGGAACCTTCACGTCCTTAGGCTTGATGGATCCTTGTTCGACGATACGCTCCACCTGCGCAATGACGACACCGCCGCCGTTGTGCGCTGCCATAGCTTGAGCGAGAACATCGAGGGTCAGGCACTCCTTCTCCATACTCAGGTTGCCGGAGGGATCTGCGCTGGTCGCGCGGATCAGGGCGACATCGATCGGGGTTGCCTTGTAAAAGAGCCATTCCTCCCCCTCGACCTCGACGTGCTTGACGATGTCCTCGGTGGTGACCGCGTTGACCTTGCCGCCGCCAAGCCGCGGATCGACGTAGGTATGCAACCCCACCTTGGTGAAGAGACCCGGAGAGCCGGCAGCACAGCTGCGGTAGAGCTTGGAGATGACGCCCTGAGGCAGGTTGTAGCCCTGAATCTTGTTGTTTTGGGCCGCCTCCGCGACCTTGGGCATACGGCCAAAATTGGCCGCGATAACACGCGAGAGCAATCCCTCATGATGAAGCCGGCCGGTGCCCAAACCCTTGCTGTCGCCGGCACCCGCACACATGATGAGAGTCAGCCCCTTGGGGGCCTGTGTTTCGACATAGCGCTTCTCCAGTGCGGCGTGGAGTGCTTCGGGAATGCAGCTCTGGACGAAGCCTGTGGTGCACACCACGTCTCCATCCTTGATGAGAGCGATGGCCTGATCGGCCGAAATCACCTTGTTTTTGGGCTTCACTTCCATGGCGTCAGGCTCTCCCCAGTCCATCGGGCCGGGCGCTCAAGCGGCAATGAGTGCTCGAGCGCACTCCTGCCGATGGGCCGGCCGCTGCGCGATGTCATGACGTTCGCATCACGCTTCGGATGAAGCGTCATACCCCCAGCAGCCGCCATCGGGCCCCACTCCCCTGGGTAGAACCAGCCTATCCGAATAGTGCTCGCGCAGACCCGCGCACTCTTCCGGCCCCGACGCAGTGCTGAGCGCAAGGGGTTGCAAGGTCATGACAATGCGCGATTGGAGAGAAGTACACACACGATATGGCCGTCCTGGCGGGTTGCGCCAGGACAGCTCCGCTGCTGAGCGCGACTGCCGCTCTCAGGTGCCGGTATTGGCCAGCGCCGACAGGCGGATGCTCTCAAATCCCGAGACATCCAGGTTCGGCGTCAGCTCAGCGTCGTCCTTGGCGCGGCGAACCCGGCCATCGAACTGTGCGCCCTCCGAAATCGAGAGCGTTTTGTGAGTGATGTCGCCTTCAACCTGGGCTGTGGGATGAAGCGTTACCACTTGAGCCCGGATAGCGCCCTTCACGCCACCGCGAACGTCGATCGCTTCAGCGTTGATGGTGCCGATGACCGAACCTTCCTCACCGATGACCACCTGTTTGCCATGGATATCACCGTGGACATCACCGTCGATCGTGAGCTTGTTCTGCGAAATAATGGTGATCTTCTCACCCATAATGGTCAGATCAGTACCGATGGTCGACGTCCCCATGCTCGACGCTCGCTCAAAGGGCGAGCCCG
>CAZZPH010000043.1:0-13684 GCA_964655725.1 uncultured Hyphomicrobium sp. | reverse complement strand
CAGATCCTCGACCTCGTTGCGGGTCGCCTCGCCGTAGATGCCTCGCGCAGGGCTCTCGGCAAAGTGGATGCGGCGCGCTTCCTCGGCAAATTTCGGCCCGACGTACTCGGCGTGACGGCACACCTCGTCTCTGAGATGGCGGACCATTTCGGTCAGGTGCTCGATGGCCTCCAGGCTCGCGCGATCTGACTCTGCGGGCGCAGGCTCACTCACACGCGACCCGCTGGCAACAGCGGGAGCCATGATTGCCTTGCCAACGGACGTCGAACCGCACGATGGGCATGCGATATGGCGATGGCGCGCCTGAGCGTCGTAGGCAGCGCTGTTGGCGAACCAGCCTTCGAATTCGTGGCCATCCTTGCAGACGAGACGATACCTGATCATCTTTCGACCCGTGGCTCGATCTGGAATGCCCGGTCGTGGCGTAGCGACGGCACCCGACCCCGCGCATCCTCTAACGCGCCCAAGTCTATATCAGCCGCGATGACCGTGGGATGAACGCTGCCTTCAGCCAGGATCTCACCCCAGGGCGAGACGATCAGGCTGTGACCATACGTTTCCCGGCCATGCTCGTGGCGTCCGCCTTGGGCCGCCGCAAATACGAAGCATTGGCATTCGATCGCGCGCGCCTTGAGCAAGGTGTGCCAATGAGCCTCTCCGGTGGGTCGCGTGAAGGCCGCCGGAACCGCCAGAAATCGAGCCCCCGATTGGGCGAGAGCACGATAAAGATAGGGAAAACGCAGATCGTAGCAGATCGACAACCCGAGCCCGCCCCACGGCAATTCTGCAACGACAGCGCGCGTGCCCGGTTCGTAATTGCGGCTTTCGCGATAGCTCTCACCATTGGGTAGATCCACATCAAACATGTGGATCTTGTCGTAGCGCGCCGCGATCTGACCGCTTGGGTCAATCACAAAGGCACGGTTCGCGATCTTGTCGTCACGCACCTTGACCGGCATGGATCCGATATGCAGCCAGACCTTCAAGGTCCGCGCCAAGTCCGTGAACTGGGCAAGTGCGTCATTGCCCTCTTCGGGTCCCGTGGCGGCAAACAGCCGCGCGCGTTCCAACTCCATGAGTGTCGTGACTTCAGGCGTCTGTATGTAGTGAGCCCCCGTTGCGGCGGCTTCACGGATTAAGTCGCAAGCAGTCGCGACATTGCGCGCCACATCACGGCCCGAACACATTTGAACGAGGGCTGCACGAAAGCGGCTCTGAGTTGGTGCTGCTGGCATGCGGCCTTCCAGGAAAAATCCATCAAACTCGGTTCGTGGAAGCCCGCAGATCAGGTGTGAAGCAGCTGGTCGAGACCGCCACTCCGATCAAGAGCATGCAGGTCGTCGCATCCGCCAACATGGGTCTCACCGATCCAGATTTGCGGCACGGTCGATCGTCCGCCCGCCTTGTTGATCATTTCCGAGCGCAATGCAGGCGCGCCCGTGACGTCGATCTCATCGAACTCCGCGCTTTTCCGTCGCAGCAACTCCTTGGCCATATGACAATACGGGCAGCGTGCCGCTGTGTAGATGACGACCTTGGGCATGATCTCCAGAAGTCCTCCTGCGATGGGACGGGCGAATACAGCATGATTATCCGACTGGAAACGCCAGCGCCAGCCCAGCCGTTCCCGGGGGTTGCCCCATCTGGCTCAAATTGCCTCCGCAGCCTCACTTTGCCCTGTGGCAAGCGCAAGGGCCACCACATCGACCCGCAGCGCGCCGGCATTAAGAAGTGCGCGGGTCGCAGCGGAGATAGTAGCCCCAGTGGTGATCACGTCGTCGACAAGCAGCACGTTGCGCCCCTCGATCCGATCCCGCCGCGCTGGAGGCACGGCAAAGGCGCCGCGCACATTCTCGATGCGCTCCGTGCGCGACAATCCGATTTGACGCGCCGTTGCCCGCGTGCGCACGAGTGAAAGCATGTCACAGGGCAGGCCGCAACGCCGGCCAGCCTCCTGGGCCAGACACGCGGCCTGATTGAAGCGGCGCAGGAAGAGGCGCATGCGGGCCAGCGGGATGGGCACGAGAACATCGGCTTCGCTAAGAAGCTCGCTGGCCGCTTCCGTCATCAGTCCGCCCAGAAGGCGCACAAGCTCTCCTCGATCATGAAACTTCAGGTCATGGACCAGACGCCGCATCGTTCCGTTGTAGTGGGCGACGGCGCGCGCCCGGTGAAACAGGGGTGGGTTGGCAATCGCCGCCGCCGAAACCGCCCCCTCACCCATCGCATAGGGAAGCGGCAGACCAAGCCGCTCGCACAATGGTGGCCGTATAAATGCGATTCCCGACCAGCAGGAGGCGCATAGAGCATCGTGCTCTGTGATCGGTTCGCGGCAAGCCAGGCATAAGGGCGGAACAACGAGATCGCTGAGTTGGTGCATGACGCGGCCTGCCCGCGCTCGCATGCGGTGCACGATGCGCACCTTGGCAGCGCCACCCACGCCGTCTGCGAAAGATTGACCAGGCGGTGCGTGTTCGCTCATTGCTCCAACCCGCCCTTCTCCCCGGGATTGTGGTTGCCGGTTTTCCTCAGCGCGCGTCCTGCTGCACAATCCGGGTGGCCGGCACGACGGGTTTGACACGCAGCGCCGTGATCTTGTTGCGGGATTTGCGAAGAATTTCGAACCGATACCCGTAGAACGTGAACACTTGACCGGGTTCAGGGATTGTCTGGGCCTCATGGATGACCAGCCCGGCGAGCGTCGTCGCCTCTTCTTCGGGCAGATCCCAGTCCATGTGCCGGTTGAGATCACGGATCGCAATGGTGCCATCCACATTGACCGTTCCATCGGCCTGAGGACGGATGCCAGTCTCATGCGTGTCATGCTCGTCGGCGATCTGACCAACAATCTCTTCCAGAATATCTTCGAGCGTGATCAATCCCTGAACCTCGCCGTACTCGTCGACAACGAGCGCCATCTGGGCCTTCTGTTTCAGGAACTGGTTGAGCTGCGTCTTGACGCTCGTCGTGTCGGGCACGAACCAGGGGGTCTGCGCGAAGCTCATGATATCCAGCTTTGTCACATCCCACCCCGCTCGTCCGAGCGCCGTCAGGAGATCCTTGGTATGCAGCACGGCAACGATATTTTCGGGCTGATCTTTCCATAGAGGCATACGCGTGTATTGCGATTTCAGGATCTCATCGAGAATGCTCTGGGGATCGGCATCCGCATCCAGGGTCTCCATCTTCGTTCGATGGATCATGATATCGGCAACCTGCAGTTCTATGAGATCAAGGACGCCGCCCAGCATCTCCGCATCATGACGGTGCACGATGCCCTCCTTGGCCTGCATGTCGATCGTGCCACGGATCTCCTGCGCCGCCAGGATGTTCGCCTCGTCGTCTTTCGTCGTCGGCGTGAGCTTCAAGATGCCCTTGACCAAGAGCTCGATCAGATAAACAGCCGGTCGAAATCCGGCAACCAGCAGCCTGAAGACCGGCGCGACAAACAATGCGAAACGGTCTGGATATGCGATCGCATATGTCTTCGGCAGGACCTCGGCGAATACAACCACCACGATGGTCATAATGACGGTGGCGTAGAAGACACCGACATCGCCGAACAGGCGGATCAGCAGGCTCGTCGTCAACGCGGACGCCAGGATGTTGACGAGATTGTTACCCAAAAGGATCGTGCTGATCATGCGCTCTGGATGTTCCAGGAGCTTGTTGACACGCCGTGCACGTTCATCGCCCTCCGCCTCGAGGGCATGCATGCGGGCACGGGAGGCGGCCGTCAAAGCGGTCTCCGAGCCGGAAAAAAAGGCTGACACCAGCAGTAGAAAAACAACTACGGCCAGAATGAGCAGAATATCGGGGGACATGGTTTCGTCGTATCTCGTTGTAGGGGATTGCTCCCGGGTGAACCAGCGGCAGGCATGGCAAATAAGACCGGTGGGGCCGATGCCGCGATGCCAGTCGATCGCTGCCAATATAGCAACGAAACCGCGCTGCACCTAGATGTAGCGCCCTTGTCTGCGTTCAGGGCCCCAGCTCGCGCTCCAGGAAAGCCCGGATTTGGGCGGAATCGACGTCCCGCGCGACGAAAGCGGCACCGATTTCGCGCACCAGTATAAACGTCAACCGGCCGCCGCGGACCTTCTTGTCTTGAGACATCAATTCCAGAAGGCGATCGGCTGATGGCCTTTGGCCGGGAATATCATCGATCCGCGTGGGAAGCCCGGCCGATTTGAAATGCGCCTCAACACCCGCCGCCCTACCAGGTGGAACGAGTTCCTCGGCCTCGGAGTAGCGGAAGGCCTGCGCCATCCCGATGGCAATCGCCTCGCCGTGCAGCAGACGATCGGAGTAACCGGCGAATGCCTCCAGCGCATGACCGAACGTATGACCCAGATTGAGCAACGCCCGATCGCCCGTTTCCAACTCGTCCCGCGCAACGATCCCGGCCTTTGCGCGCACGCTCTTTTCAATCGCCAGGGTAAGTTCGGCAGGACTGAACCGGAACACGTCCGCCGCATGCAGCTCCAGCCAGGAAAAAAATTCAGCATCACCCAGGAGGCCATACTTGGCGACTTCGGCATAGCCCGCCCGCATCTGACGGTCGGGCAACGTTTTAAGGACCTCCGTGTCGGCGATCACGAGGCTTGGCTGATGAAAAACACCGATAAGGTTCTTGCCCTGGGGTGTGTTGATGCCCGTCTTGCCGCCGACCGAGCTGTCAACCTGAGCGAGCAGCGACGTTGGAATCTGCACGAAACGCACGCCGCGGCGCAGAATACCCGCGGCGAAGCCGGCAAGATCTCCAATCACGCCACCGCCGAAGGCCACGACGATGTCACCGCGTTCCAGCCCGAGCTGCAACAGCTCCTCGGACAACTGGGCAAGCTTTGAGAAGCATTTTGTCGCCTCGCCCGCGGGCAGAACGATGGAGCCCGCATGCCGTCCTTCCGCACGCAAGGCAGCTTCGAGCGTTCCCAGATGATGTGCCGCGACGTTCTCGTCCGTGACGATGCCGCAGCGGCCCTTGCCCAGGCGCGTGGCAATGAGTCGGCCAGCCTCGTTCAGCAGGCCCGGCCCGATCAGGACATCATAACTCCGCGCACCGAGTTCGACAGGCACCGTGCGAAGTGCGCGCGTCGTCGCAGTCATAGAGTGGGCCAGGGTCGGCATCGATAACAACTTCCATTCGTCGGACCGCAGACCGCCATTCATTCCTGAACGACCGGCTGAGCCAGGAGCTTTGACTTTAGGGCCGAAATCACCTCGTTGACGATCAGGTCATGAGGGACATCCCGGCTTTCGACAGTAATATCGGCTTCGGCGTAAATCGGATAGCGCCGTGCCATCAGGTCGCGCATGACGGCTTCGGGGTCGCCCGTTTTCAGGAGCGGTCGCGTGTCGCGCTTGGCCACGCGCCGCATCAGAACCGGAAGTTCTGCCTTCAGCCACAACGAGATGCCGCTTTCTGAGATTTTGGCCCGGGTCTCAGGATTGATGAACGCTCCGCCGCCCGTCGCCAGGATCTGTGGGCCGCTGTTCAACAACCGTGCGATGACGCGCCTCTCCCCATCCCGGAAATAGTCCTCGCCGTGGTCCTCGAAGATCTCGCTGATGCTCTTGGCGGCAACCCGCTCGATTTCCTCATCCGCGTCGATAAACGGCAGCCCGAGGCGTGCTGCCAACCGGCGCCCGACCGAAGACTTGCCACATCCCATGAGGCCCACGAGCACGATCGAGCGACATCCCAGAGCTCTCAGGAGCCGCTCAGTCGCAGTGATGTGCTGTGGCTCTTCCATGAGGGACCGATGCCTATCGATGCGCGAATCGTGTCAAAGTTGCCTGGATCATGCCGCACCAGCCGTGCGCCGTTCCGTGTATTGCGCAATGGCCGCCAAATTTCAATTTTTCAATAGGATGGGCTAATGTTCCATACAGGGCAGAGGCCTGTGGCGAGGACAGCCTCGCGCCGGGCGGCCTGCCCCGTCCGGATTTGTCCAGGCGTTGATGAATCCGGGCCTCGATAAATCTGCGCCGTCGCGCGAGCCGGGCCAGACGGGACATAATGGTGCCCGGTTGGTCGATCAGTCTTTGCCTGGGGTGGACTCGAAGGAATGCCGAGCTTAATCCGTTTTCTGACGATCGTGGCGCTGCTGACCGGTCTTGCGGCTGGAGGGCTCTATATCCTGGCCACGCAGTATGAGCCTGAGCAGCGCGAGGAAGCCAAAGCCGTGCCCGGCGTGAAGATCCGCAACGAATGACGCCAGTCCCTAGACCCGTTCGCGCGCTCCAGGCCGCCTGTGCGCTGATCGCACAGACGTGCCTGATTGCGGGCGCATCGGCTGATGAGGCCGCAAATCGGACAGATTTCCGGTTTGCGCAAGGCCCGGCGACCTCGGCGTTATCTGATGGCCGCAGCCAGCCGCCCAGTCCCGTCAAACCGCTCGATGAGAATTCCCGCACGGTCATGCGGGAAGATCTGGCGCCCGTCATGGCCAGCGATGGCTCGGGCCTGCCATTCGAACTGTGGCGGGGACTTTCGATCGCCGACATCGAGGGTCTGCTGGCAAACCTTGAAATCCCGCCGCGGTCTCCGGCCCTGCATGCGCTATTTCTGAGACTTATCACGACCGATGTGCCACCACCGGCAGGAGCCGCCATCGATGCTCGCTTCACGGCGGTGCGCGTCGAAGCCCTCGACCGCTCTGGGCTTCTCGATGACGCTCTCCGTCTCCTGCGCCGGGATCCGGCGGCAAACAGCGACCCGGTCCTCATCGCACTCACTGCCCGGACGCTGATTGCACGCGCGGAGCGCCAGGAAGGCTGCGAGATGGCGCAGCGCTTGCCCGCAATGTATCCCGCGCTCCCCGAAGCCCTGCGGCGGTCATCGATGCTGATGGTTGCCTACTGCACGGCCGCCCAGGCAAACCGCGAGGCCGCGCAGCTGCAGGCAGCCCTCGCGCGTGAAAATGGTCTTGAACAGTCTCCCGGTCTCGATGCGCTGGAAGCGATCGGAAGTGACGGTGGCAGCCCGCCACTGGACGGCCAGAAGATCGACCATCTCGACTGGCGCATCTTGGAGCTTGGCCGCACACCGGCGACGCGCGCAATTGTGGAGGGCGCATCGCCCGTCGTGCTCGCCCTGATTGCACGTGATATGCGATCAGACCTATCCGATCGCATCCTCGCAGCAGAAAAAGGCGCTCGCCTGAACGCGATTCCCCACCACGAGCTTGCTCAGATCTATCTCTCTGTTCCTTCCGGCGGTCTGTCAGAACAGAAAGACGACATGCTTGCACGGGCCGTGCTGTTCCAGGGCGCCCAGAAAGAGCGGACGCAATTCAGAAAGACACGTCTCATTCGCAGCTTTCTGGACGAGATGCGCAGACACGGCCTCTACTGGCAGGCCCTCAAAATCGTCGCTGACGAGACACGCCGAATCCAGCGTGTCCCCGAGATCGGCTGGTTTGCCGAGACCGCCATCGAGGTGGCGATCGCAGACGGGGATTTCGCTTCGGCGCGGGAATGGGCAACATTCGGCGCCGCACAGGATCAGCCAGGAGGCCTCAGCACCGACAGCTTCGCGCACTGGCGCGCACTTGCCGACATCGCCGACCCTCAGGCAAAGGACGGCCGGGCCACTCACCTCGACGCAGTGACCGCCCTGGCCGCACGCGGACGTTACGACCCCGATCACCTTCACCGTCTTGCGACCGTTCTCGATGCACTCGATATCCAGGTGCCCATTCCGCTGTGGGAACTGGCGAGCCGCACCCCCCAACCGGCCACGGGACATTTGCCGGAAACAGGTGTCCTTGCCCAATTGGCGGACGCCGCCAACAAGCAGGAATTCGGCCGGACCGTCCTGCTCGCCATGCAGTCTCTAGGGCCGGCGGGAGCGGAAGGCGCACACATGATTGCGCTGGCCGACGCCATTCGCGCTTTGAGGCGGGCCGGACTGGAAAGCGATGCGCGTCAGCTTGGCCTGGAGGCTCTCTTCGCAGGCTGGCCGCGAACAGCAGGTCGATGAGGACACGATGGTGCCCCCAGCACATGAGCACCTCATCAACGGATTCCTCGATATGCTTGCCGCCGAACGCGGAGCGGCGCGCAATACGCTCGACGCTTACAGACGCGACTTGGCGGACTTTCAAGAATTCCTGACGGGCACCGTACGCAGCATCACCGGCGCAAACCGCCAGGACATCCGGGACTATCTGGAGCATCTAAGCCGGGACGGACTCTCACCCTCGTCACGGTCGCGGCGGCTATCGGCGCTGCGTCAGCTCTACCGCTATCTGGAGGCGGAAGGCGTGGTGAGCGAGAATCCGGCCGTGGGAACAGAGGCACCCCGGCGGTCACGACCCCTGCCACGTACGCTGTCGGTCACAGAGGTGGAGCGGCTGATCGAGACGGCGCGGCAAGCCTGCGAAGGCTGTGCGGGCCGCGAATTGGTTCGCGCCGTCCGCTTTCACACCCTCATCGAAATACTTTATGCGACAGGCCTCAGGGTGTCGGAACTCGTCGCCCTACCGCGCAGCGTCCTCACCGGTGATCCTCGCGTTCTCACCATCAAGGGCAAAGGCGGACGTGAGCGTCTGGTCCCGCTCAACGGTTCGGCACGCAAGGCGCTGGATCGCTATCTGTCGCTGGGCCAGCGGGCCGAGGATGGACTGGCGCCGCTGCGAACGCCCAAGTGGCTCTTCCCGTCCCGCAGCGCCGAAGGCCATCTCACGCGACAGCGCTTTGCCCAGGATCTGAAAGACGCCGCTACAGCCGCCGGCCTCGACGCAACGCGTGTCTCGCCGCATGTGCTTCGCCACGCCTTTGCCAGTCATCTGCTCGATCGCGGAGCGGATCTGCGCACAGTTCAAAAGCTTCTAGGGCACGCCGATATTTCGACGACCGAGATCTATACCCACGTCCTGGAAGAGCGGCTCAAAAGGATCGTTTTCGAACATCACCCGCTCGCGGAGCGCAAATAGCCCCATTCACCGGGGGAACGCCGCACCGGCGATACTGGCCTCGTTGCGGAAGCCGAAGCGAGAGTCAGGCGGCAACCGGCGGACAAAGGAGGTCATACCGGCCCTGGATGATGACACCGGGGATGCCGTCGAGGCGCCCCGCATTGGCGATAAGCTGACCGGGCAACAGAAAAAAGTCATGCGCGATGTAATGCGCTTCCATCAGCGGCGTGGGCGGAAGTCTGTGCTCGGCCGGAACACCATCGGGAAGTGCCGTCGATCCGGGATCGAGCTCGGAAAGAGCGCGCTCATAGGCGTGCCAGACATGGGCAGCGGGCCCATGAACCTTAGGATCGGGATCAATGAGACGCGCCACATACGAGCCCAGCGGATCGCCGCGTTCCACGGACGGCAACTGCGCGACGAATGCCGCATAAAGCTCGGGCCGGAACCGCCGGGGCGCCTCCAGGAACGCCCATTCGACCTCGGCCCTCGTTCCCAGAAAAACGGCACGCAACACAAGTCCCGCGACGCGCTCAGGGTGCGCCTCGGCATAGGCGATCGCCAGCGTCGACCCCCAGGAACCGCCGAGCACGATCCATTGTTTGATCCCGAAATGCTCGCGGATCAATTCGATATCTGCGATCTGGTGTGCCGTGGTGTTCGCGGTCCGCGACAGATAGGGATGGCTGCGCCCCGCGCCGCGCTGATCGAATAAAATGGCATGAAACCGCGAGACATCGAACAAGTCGCGGTGGGCGTGCTGCGATCCGCTGCCAGGACCGCCGTGAAGAAACAACACTGGAATTCCGTCACGCCGCCCGACCTGCTCCACGTAAAGCCAGTGACCATCGCCGGCATTGAGCATAACGGCATCAAATGGTCTGGTGTGAGGCGCTGTTTCGCTCATGAACCATCCGTCAATGTGCGCTTGCGCCGTGCGAGCCGATACCCGTCTCGGTCCTGACACGCTGCGCTGGATAGGCAGACCGTTCGGCCTCCGCCCCGGCGCTTCTATCGAAACGCGAGACAAGCCAGATCGTCAGAAAGGCCATCGGCACCGAGAAGAGCGCGGGATTGTCATAGGGGAAAGGCGCTTGCTCATATCCGAACGTCTTGACCCAGACTGCCGGACTGAGGATGACCATGCCCACGGCAAGAATGAGGCCTGTCAGGCCTCCCGCGACAGCCCCGCGCGTCGTCGTGCCCGACCAGTGCAGGCTCATCAGAAGGACCGGAAAGTTGCAGCTCGCTGCAATGGAGAATGCCAATCCGACCATAAACGCCACGTTCTGCTTTTCGAAGATATAGCCGAGCAGTATGGCCACCAATCCGATTCCGACCGCCGCAAAGCGCGACAGACGCACTTCCGTGTGCTCGCTGGTTCTGCCCCGCGCAAACACATTGGCGTAAAGGTCATGACTGATGGCGGAAGCACCGGCCAGGGTCAGACCCGCAACGACCGCCAGGATGGTCGCGAATGCCACAGCCGATATGAAGCCAAGGAACAGCGAGCCCCCGATCGCATTCGCCAGATGGACGGCTGCCATGTTCGTGCCGCCCAGGAGGCCATCGACCTTATTGTAACCTCCATCGGCGCCGGCATTGTAGTAGGCGGGGTCCTGCATCAGCAACGTAATCGCGCCGAAACCGATGATGAAGGTGAGAATGTAGAAATATCCGATGAACCCTGTGGCATAGAGAACGGATTTGCGTGCTGTGGGGGCATCCGGAACAGTAAAGAAGCGCATCAGGATGTGCGGCAGGCCGGCCGTTCCGAACATCAGCGCCACGCCAAGCGACAACGCTGAAATGGGATCGGACACGAGCTTGCCCGGCGCCATGATCGAGGCACCGCTCGGGTGGATCTCGGTCGCCGCCTGGAACATCCGTTCTGTTGAGAACCCGAAATGGTAGAGCACCATCAGCGCCATGAAGGTGGCCCCGCCCAAGAGCAGGCACGCCTTGATGATCTGCACCCAGGTCGTCGCGATCATACCCCCGAACGCCACATAGGTGACCATCAGGATTCCAACGGTGGCCACGGCCACAAAATAATCCATCCCGAATAAAAGCTCGATCAGCTTTCCCGCACCCACCATCTGCGCGATGAGATAGAAGAACACAACCGAGAGCGATCCCAGCGCTGAGAGAACGCGAATAGGGCGGGCAGAGAGCCTATAGGCCGTGACGTCGGCAAACGTGAACTTTCCCAGATTGCGCAGTTGCTCTGCGATGAGGAACATCACGATCGGCCAACCCACCAGGAAGCCAACCGAGTAGATGAGGCCATCAAAACCCGACGAGAAGACGAGCGCGGAGATGCCCAGGAATGACGCCGCCGACATATAGTCGCCAGCGATCGCAAGCCCATTCTGGAACCCCGTGATCCCACCCCCGGCGGCGTAGAAATCGGAAGCGGACTTTGCGCGCGCGGCCGCCCAGCGCGTAATGCCCAGCGTCGCGACCACGAAGGTCAGAAACATGGCAATCGCGGGGATATTGAGGGACTGTTGGCTGCCCCCGTCACTTGGTCCAGCCGCCATCGCCACATGGGCGAGCGCGCCCGCTGCTACGAGGGCCGAGCCCCACAGCACGATCCGGGAGTGATGTCTCATGAGTGGTTCTCCCGGATCTCCTGCATCGACCGATCGAACGACCCATTGGCTTGCACAACATAGATCGCTGTCAGGACGAATGCGGAAAGGATCACAAGAAGGCCGACGATGATTCCAATGGTCATCGTACCCCCGTCGACGGATCGTCCAAGGGTTTCGGGCGCAAAGGCAACAAAGAGAATGAAGCCGAAATAGACGACACACATCAGCAGGGCCAGACCCCAACCAACTCGCTGCCGCCGGCGCATCGCCGCCTGAAATTTTGGGTCGCTCCAGATACGGGCGGCCTGCTCCCCACTCGTCATTGTCACGTTGTCCTCCCCCGGGGCGCCGTTTTTTGCTTATCTTTAGCGGCGCAGACTTTTTCGCCGAGCCTACCGCATTGCCATACTTTGACCAGCCCTACCTTTCGGAGGAATCGCTGTTCCCACCACCCCGATCGGGACCTGCGGCCCCCGCCGGGCCTGCGAGCCGATGCTCGTCCACACCCAGCGCTTCGGCAAGCCGCACGGTCGCAGACCCGGGGCGGAGTGGTTTGGGCTGATCTGGCCCCGGAGCCCAGGCGGTCATGACGAGCATCTCGTAGGTCGCACCTACTTTGCCGCCAGGATCGCCAAAGCGGTCAACATACTCTTGAGCGGCGCCCATCAAGAGCGAGCGCGTCACGGGCCGGCGGCTACGCTCCAACAGCGCGTTCGCCGCACCCATCGCCTTGATATCGGCCATCACGGCAATGGGCGTCGCATAGCGCACCTTGATCACATCAGAATCAACGACGGGAAGCGCAAAGCCCGCCCGCTGAAGGAGCCCGCCCAGATCCCGCACGTCCGCGACCGGAGCCACCCGCGGGCTCACACCCCCCGTCCTCTCACTCTCTGCATGTAACCATGCCTCGCGCAGTTCTGACAGCGTGGCACCGCCAAACAGGCCTCCGAGGAAGAGGCCATCGGGCTTCAGCGTCTGGCGGATCTGCAGCAGCGCACCGGGCAGGTCATTGACCCACTGCAAGGTCAGTCCTGCGACGACGAGATCGAAAGCCTCCGGGGCGAAGGGAAGCGCCTCCTCGTCGGCGGCCACGCCAGGATGACGTCCCGACCCGATCAGGACCGGGCTGGCGTCCATGTCGACGATGAATTCCACCCCCGGACGGCTGGCCAAGGCCGCACTCAGCCGGCCTCCTTGTGCGCCGATGACAAGCACCCGCGCAAACGTGCGTTTGATTAGGCCGAGCCGCTCTACAATGTCCTCGATGAACCGCTGCAGAAGAAAGTCGGGCGGTGCATCGCGGGCGGCGGCGCGCTGCCGGTGCCGGCACACGAGACGGCGATCGAAAATCTTGTGAACTTCGGACATGAACTGGGCCGGCTCTTTTTGGTCGGCTCGGACGTGGTCGAGAGTTCAGTCTGGCCCGGTCCGCCGATTTTGTGAACCCTATCTCGTCACAGGGCCCGGCCAGGAGCCTGCCCGACAACGAAAAGGCCGCAGTCGCCCCCCAGCGACTACGGCCTTTTCCCCCGCTGCCATGTTGCATGACCGGCAGTCGTACCTCGAATAAGCGTCAGGTTTCAGCGGTTTCCGTTCCAGGCGCAGCCGCGCTTGCGATCGCTGGCCGTGCCGGCTCGCTGATATCGCGCTCACGACGGCGTGCCTGCGGCGGCTGGAAGGCGCGCCGGGCGTGGAACTCGCAATAGGGCAACCCTGGAACCTTCGGTTTGCCGCAGAAATGGAAGTCGGCCATCTGCGGATCGCCGATGGGCCAACGGCAATGACAGTTGCCCAGCGTCTGGATCGTCTTGCGCTCGGCGACCGGAATGACGAGTTCTTCAACAGCCGGCTGGAAAGGTTCGGCCTCCGGAGTATACAGCGCACGCAGCGCCGGGTTCCCAACGGTTGCAAAGCGTGTCTTTGCAACGCGTTTGGCGGCCGCAGCTGCCGTGGCGCGAGCCCTAGGCCGGTGCGATTTCATGCGCGACGTCGTGGCTCTGCCCGAAAGCCCCAGACGGTGCACCTTGCCGATGACGGCATTGCGCGACACACCGCCCAACCGGCTGGCGATTTGACTGGCGCTTAATCCCTCAGACCAGAGCTTCTTCAACTGCTCGACCCGCTCATCATTCCAGCCCATCGGCCAAAGCTCCTCAAAAA
>CAZZPH010000042.1:0-14030 GCA_964655725.1 uncultured Hyphomicrobium sp. | reverse complement strand
ACTGCGTGACATCCGTGGGTGTCTCGGCTGGATTCATGACGGCTACCACTATTGGAAAACTTGGACAGACACAGACGAGCGCCACTGACGCCCGGCAAGAGCGGGTGTCGCGTGCACCAGGACACGTTTCCCTTCCAAGACCTGCCCCGCTGCCCCCTGCCCCTTCGAACCGGGTCTGTCAATCAGCTTGTTGCTGCGCAATATGACAAAACAGGGGCCATGCCCACTCCGAGCATAACGATCCACACCGACATGATGGACTGAACTTAGCGCAGCAGAACAATCATTCTCAGCCCGGCGCAGCCGCTTGCTGCCGAGACGCAGACAGCAAGTCGCGCCATTCGCCCGAGTAGCGATCGTAGACGACGACTTCGCCCGATTCCATATCGTAGAGCCAGCCGTGAATTCCGACGCGCCCCTCCTCGACCCCTTTGCGGACGATCTCGTACGTCATGAGATTGTCAAGTTGGAACTGGATGTGGGACGCAATCGTCGCCATCAGCCGGTTGCCCTCTTCGATACGTGCGGCCCGTACCAGGTCGTGCGCCGGGCGCGTGAAATCCACCCAGCGGCCAAGGTGGTCCTCCTCGCCGGGGGGGATTGGCTCGAGGAGGGCCTGAATACCACCGCAACCGGTATGGCCACACACCACAATGTCATCGATGCCGAGATGTCCCAGCGCATACTCGATGGCTGCACCGACGGAATCCTCGGCGGAATGCGCTGGCGGCACGCAATTGGCGATGTTGCGGACCTCAAACAGCTCTCCCGGATCCGCCGAAGTGATCAGCGAAGGAACCACGCGGCTGTCGGAACACCCGATCCACAAAAGCTTCGGCTTCTGCCGAGCGGTTGCTAGGCCCGAATAGAATGCGCGGTCACGCTCGAAACGCTGGCGGAAGCGCTCATAACCCTCAATGGCATCCTTGATGTCGAGGTCGATGCCATCCTGGCTCTTTGCTGTGGTCATGTGATCCCTCGCAAGACATCGCGCCCCCTTTCCGGCAATCATCAGCCGGCTGGACACCTTTGTCCATAGGCAGGGCGAAGCAAGTAACGATCGATGCAGCGCAACTGTTGTTCAGCCCTGCGGCTTCTGGCCGGCCTCAGATCACCCCGCGGAACCGGCGCGGTCGATGGATCCGCGCAGCCTGCCCAAGACGTCGTCCACATGATCGAGCACCCAGAAATGCCCGGCACCCTCGATGGGCACGAACATACAGCCCGGAATCTGAGATGCCAGAAAGTGTGAAACCGCAGGAGGGACGATCCGGTCGGCGTTGCCCTGCCACAGCACGGTGGGCGCACGGATCTGCCCATAGTCGACCTGCCACGGCTGCGAGAAAATCCGAAGATCGCTGGCGCCACCGCGGCCGCCATGACGAAACGCCTCCAGCGTCATGGCGATGAGGAACCGGCGGACTTCAGGTCGATTGAGCGTTGCAGCATCAGGCCGCCCCGCCAGCCGAAAAAGCAATCCGGCCGCAAAATCCGGCGCGGACCTGAAAGCCCACGCCAACGGATCACACAGACCGCTCAGAAGTCGTTCGCGGCGCGCGAGCCGCAGAAAAAACTGCCGGTGCGCAAAGCTGACAGGGCGCACACGGGCCTCTGACGCGGCGGCATAGTCCGCGACCGGCCCCATGGGAGAGACGATGGCAAGAGCGTTGATGCGATGCTGCATCAGGGCCGCCAGTGCCACGGCGTATGGGGCGCCCCCTGAAATTGCGAGAATGGCGAAGCGGTCTAGACCCAGAGCATCAACGATGTCCGCGAACCACGCTGCACGGTCCGCCAGTCTCGCCCCGTGATCAGCCGGTGTGCCCCCATAGCCAGGGCGATCAGGAGCAATGATACGTAGAGCGTGCACGCGCGCCCGATCGTCGGCCCAGGCATACATCAAGCGGCACGCAGGCGCCCCGTGAAGTGCCAGCACCGGCAGGCCATCGGGATCGCCGTACTGCGCGTAACAGACCGTGCGGCCGTCGCTGAGCGTCAGTGTTCGCGGGGTTGGTGGTCCCTCGGTCATGATCGGGTGTGGAGCACAAGTGAAGAGCACGCAAGGCTGCGATGCAAAGGGGCGCTATGATTTGACCATGATGGCGACAAAGAATCCATCGGTTCCATGGCACGCGGGCGTCAACTGCAACGTATCTGTCCGGCCATCGGCAGACTGTGGAGGCTCGCTACCCAGCCTGTCGCGCCAGGCATCCTGGAAGGGCACGATCCGGAACTGATCCGCTTCTGAAAGGAACGTTGCGACGGTGCCCGTGTTCTCCGAGGGGATCATCGAGCAGGTCGCATAAACGAGATGCCCGCCCGGCTTCACGAGATCCCGGGCCCGGCGCAGGATATCGAGTTGTTCGGCCTGCCGGTCTTGGACATTCTTGGCCTTGAGCCGCCATTTGGCATCGGGTCTGCGCCGCCAAACCCCCGTACCTGTACAGGGTGCATCGACGAGGACGAGATCGAAGCGCGGCCCCAGTGCCGCAAGCGCGGTGCGATCACCGCCTCTCAATACCTGCACGTTGCGCACACCGGCTCGCTTGATGCGCTGAAAGATCGGCTTCAGGCGCAACCGGTCCTCGTCGTAGGCGTAGATCTGTCCTGTGTTCTGCATCTGAGCACCGAGCGCCAGCGTTTTGCCGCCAGCTCCCGCGCATAGATCGAGCACCTGCTGGCGGGGTCCAGCCCCAGCGAGCAACGCGGCGATCTGCGATCCTTCATCCTGGATCTCAAACCATCCGGCCTGGAATGCCGCCTCGGCCTCGATGTTGGGCGTGCGAGCAGCACCGTGCGGCGGAGGAATACGCACGCCGATCGGCGAGAGCGCCGCCGGCACGGCACCGAAATCCGCGAGGGCCTTGAGAACTTTTTCGCGCGACGATTTGAGGGTGTTGACCCGCACGTCGGCCGGTGCGCGCTGACTGAGATGACGCCCCTCGGCAACCGCGCGGTCACCAAACGCCTCGACGAAGGAGGGCCAGAGCCACTCCGGCACGTTAGCCCTGACGTGATCGGGTGCATCGTCGAGCGCGCGGGTCAGGCCCTTGCGTTCCAGTTCGCTCATGGATGCCGGCGAATGGCTCTCGCCATCGCACTGGGCCATCACATCATGCGGGTCAAGACATAAGGCGGAAGGTGCAGCGGCCAGAGCCAACGCACGCGGGGTATCGGCATCCATCATCCAGGCGAATTCGCTCCGGCGGCGCAATGCATCGTAGACCAGCCCGCCGATCGCGTTGCGATCCCCCGAACCGGCGAAGCGGTGCGCCTTGCCCCAATCCGAAAGCGCCATCCCAACGGGCTGGTGGCGCACGATGATCGCCTCAAGGATCTCGATCGCAGCGGCAATGCGTGCACCAGGTCTCATCAGCGGCTCACGCCCCTTGAAGGACGAACGCGCCCAATTTGACCCACATCGCGATGAGCACAATGTTGCTGCCAAGGTAAGCGAGAAAGCGATGTGCAATTTTGTTGTAGGTCGTGTGGATCGCGGCGTGAAGAATACGCAATGCCACGTACGCCCACGCGAGCATCGTCATCGTGGCATCCGCCGCGCCGATGATCAGAGCGAACGCGGCGAGCGCCAAAAAGAGCATCGGCATTTCGAGCTGATTGTGAAACGCATTGGAAATGACGCCAGCGCGCCCTGGCCAGACCGGACGCACGCCGGGATCGGCGCGGACAATCTGGCCGGCGCGGACAACTGCCAGTCGCTCTTTGGCCATCCAGAAGAGCAACACGAACGTCAGCCCCACCTGCACGAGCACAGGCAGCATAATCGACCGGTCCATACCGTATCCTCTCTAAATGCTGCCCGGGTAGTTCGGGCTTTCGCGCGTGATCAGGACGCCATGCGCGTGGCTTTCACGCATGGATGCGGGCGAGATACGCACGAACTGCGCCTTGTCTCGCAAGTCCTCCAGCGTGCGGGCCCCGGTGTATCCCATTCCTGCACGCAATCCACCAACGAGCTGATGTAGCACGGCCTCCGCGGGACCCTTGTAGGGCACTTGGCCCTCGATGCCTTCAGGCACCAGCTTCAGCATATCGCGCACTTCGGCCTGGAAATAGCGATCCGCCGAACCGCGCGCCATCGCACCGACCGAACCCATGCCGCGATAGGCCTTGTATGTGCGTCCCTGGTAGAGATAGGTCTCGCCCGGGGCCTCGTCAGTGCCCGCCAGAAGCGATCCGATCATGACACAGTCAGCACCCGCTGCCAGCGCCTTCACCACGTCGCCGGAAAAGCGGATGCCGCCATCTGCAATGATGGGAACACCGTGCTTGCGGGCTTCTTCCGAGCAATTGATGATCGCGGTCAGTTGCGGCACGCCGACGCCGGCCACAATGCGCGTCGTGCATATGGATCCGGGCCCGATGCCCACCTTTACGGCGTCCGCTCCCGCCTCGATGAGCGCCCGCGTTGCGCTGGCCGTCGCGACATTGCCAGCCACCACTTGAACCTGATTGGATAGCTTCTTGATCCGGTTCACCGCGTCGAGCACGCTCTTGGAGTGGCCGTGCGCCGTATCGACGACAATCAGATCACATCCTGCCTCGATGAGCCGCTCGGTCCGTTCGAAGCCGGCATCACCGACGGTCGTCGCAGCGGCCACCCGCAGCCGGCCCTCGGCATCCTTGCACGCATTGGGGTGCTTCTCGGCCTTCTCAATGTCTTTGACCGTGATGAGGCCCACGCAATGGAACCCGTCATCGACCACGAGCAGCTTTTCGATCCTGTGCTTATGGAGAAGCTTCTTGGCGTCGTCCTGGCTGACGCCACGCTGGACAGTAATGAGCCGGTCCTTGGTCATCAGTTCGTGGACCGGCGTTTCCGGGTCGGTGGCAAACCGCACGTCGCGATTGGTGATGATCCCAACGAGGCGTCCCTTGCCCCGGCCACCCCGCGCCGCCTCGACCACCGGAATTCCTGAGATCCGGTGCTTCGCCATGAGGGCGAGCGCGTCTTTCAGCGTTTGATCCGGCCTGATTGTCTCGGGGTCGAGGACAATACCGGCCTCATACTTCTTGACCAGTGTCACGTGCTCGGCCTGGTCCTTGGGCTCCAGATTGCGATGCAGCACACCAATGCCGCCCTCCTGCGCCACCGCCACTGCCAGGCGGCCCTCGGTTACCGTATCCATCGCCGAGGACAAGATCGGTATGTTGACGCTGATCGACTTGGTTACCTTTGAGGCGACATTGACCTGTCCCGGCATGACCTCCGAGGCCCCCGGCACGAGCAGCACGTCATCGAAAGTCAGCGCAAAGGCCGAATCGTGGACGATCGGGCTTTTGGCCATGAGGCGTCTCCTTGTGGTGAAGGTGACAGATAAGCTGCAGGAACCGCGCAGCTGGAATCGTGTCGGCAGCGCTATACCACCCGCACCCAGACAGTGGAAGTGCGCCGCACCATCCAGCCCGAATACGTGGTCCGTAACTGTGCCTCGCTCCGCAAGTAATGTTACAGAATACTGTAACACATTAGTACTTCTGATCCTGTCCCAAGGAAAAATCGATTGGACGGGGCTGACCAGATTGAGTAGTCAGGGTGCGCTAGTCTAAAGAACTCAGCATTGTCTAAGTGGAGGAAACACGATGAAGACCTGGACCAAGCCCGCTGTGCGCGAGCAGGAAGTCGGCCTCGAAGTTACGTCTTACCTGCCGGCCGAGATCGACGTCATCTAACTGACGCGGTCGCCTCGCGCCTTGCGCGAGCGGAACCACAGCGGCGATCGCGCAAGCGATCGCCGTTCGTGTTTATAAGACAGCTCCAGTAGGGCCGCACGGGTCAAACACTGCCACGAAACCCTGTCGCCAGGACGTAAAGCTCAGCCGAGTCGCGGCGACTAGCCGGGGGCTTGACGTGACGGACCGTCCGGAAATTGCGCTTCAACAGTTCCAATAAGTCTTTCTCTGTTCCGCCTTGGAAGACTTTGCAGAGGAACGCTCCGCCACTTTCCAGCACATCACAGGCAAAATAAGCCGCAAGCTCGGCAAGGCCCATGATGCGCAGATGATCTGTCTTAGCATGCCCGACTGTTGGTGCGGCCATATCCGACAAGACGACATCCGCCCTGCCCCCGCGCAGCATACTCTTGATCAGCGGCTCAGCGCTCTCGTCCGTGAAATCGAGCATGACGGCGTCAACGCCGGGCAGGGGTTCGATGCCGAGGTAGTCGATGGCGATGACCTGTCCTCTGCCTTCCAGGGATTTCACCCGCTCTGATGCGACCTGCGACCATCCCCCAGGAGCTGCCCCAAGATCCACAACACGAAGGCCCGGCTTCAAGATCCGGTGCTTGTCATCGATCTCCTGCAGCTTGAAGGCTGCACGCGACCTCAATCCACCCTGCTTGGCGGCAACCACATACGGATCATTCAGCTGGCGTTCCAGCCAGCGCGCCGACGAGGTCGACCTCTTGCCAGCAGTCTTGACGCGAACGTGCAGCAGGCGCTGTCCGCCGCCGGGTTTGGCGCGCGGCTTTGAGGGTCCTCGCCCGCCGGCTGGACCGCCTCCTGCACCCTTCTTCTGCCCCGCCATGCTCAGGATCCGTCGTTGTGGCGACGCCGTCCAGCGCCGAGGATTTTGTCTTCGAGCATCAGGGTGGAGAGGATGCCTTCGCGCAGTCCACGGTCGGCGACCCTCAACCGCTCGCAGGGCCATGTTCGGATAATCGCTTCGAGAATGGCGCATCCAGCCAGCACCAGTTCCGCCCGGTCGTACCCGATGCAAGGCTCCGCAGCACGCTCGTCGTAAGAGCGCGCCAGCAGGTCGTATGTCACCCGGCTGACATCCTGCACGTTAAGCCAGCACCCGTCGACGCGCGAGCGATCGTAACGGGGCAGTCCGAGTTGGATACCAGCGACCGTCGTGACTGTTCCCGAGGTGCCAAGAAAATGGACGCTCGATCCCGCTATGCGCTGACGGAACGCGTGCCGCTCCTCGAAGGGCGCGATCATCGCGCTCACCTCTTCCACCATCTGCTCGAAGACGTCTGCCGAGACGTGGCGCCCGCCATGCCGTTCGGCGAGCGTCACAACGCCCACAGGCAGCGACGTCCAGATCGCCGTTGATGCGCTCTGGCGCATTCCTTCGATGATCTGCGTGGTCTGGCGTGGTCCAAATCCGTTGACACGGCGCAAATCCAACCAGACGAGTTCCGAGCTGCCGCCGCCAATATCGAACACCAGTGCATAGTCGACGCTGGTATCAAGAAGCGTTGCGCAGCCCGACACGGCGAGGATGGCTTCCTCCTCGGGGGTGAGGACTTCCAGATTGAGTTCCAATTCCTCGCGCACCCGCGTCAGAAAATCAGCACCATTCGCCGCTGAGCGGCACGCCTCGGTGGCCACGAGGCGCGCGCGCTGCGTTCCCGAGCGCTTGATCTTGGCAGCGCAGACGCGCAACGCATCGACGGTGCGGTTCATAGCGGCGTCCGACAACCGGCCTGATTGTGCGATCCCCTCACCCAGGCGGATAATGCGGGAGAACGCATCGACCACTCGAAATCCGCGCCGGGTGGGATGCGCCAGGAGGAGGCGGCAATTGTTGGTTCCCAGGTCGAGGGCCCCATAAACGGGGCCGCGCCCGGCGTCCCATCTGTGTGCGCGCCCCCCGCCACCAAGGGCACTGCCTGAGCCTCCCGTCCGATGGGCCTCAGCCGGAGGAATAGAGGCCGCCCGTGGTTGGCACGGCTGATCGCCGGTATTGTCCGCTGAACGGCTCAACGATTTATCTCCAGTACCTGGACCCAGGTCGACCACGCTCCTCAGCGCGCTGACCTTCCCATCAGGCTATTCCTGGCTGCACCTTGGGTGTCACTTTAGCAGGACTTCGATCAACGTAAAGCTAATCGCAGCTGGCGCCGCGGGCCGCCCTCAATCCTGAGCTGTCCATCATGCCAAGCAATGCTAAGTGGCTGTGCGGGCAATGCGGGACATGGTGGGCATGGGCTTTGAACATTCGATAATTTCTGTGATGAGACGCCCACTCGCGCTTCTGGGTGCTCTCATGCTCCTAGCCGCAAGCCCGACTGCAGCAGAAATGCCTGCCCCCCGGACGGTGCAACACGACATTGCCCGTGACGCCGGCCATCGCCTGATGCGCGCCTACCCCGATCACATCGTCGCCGTTGAAGGTAACGCCATCGTCTGGCGGGACGGCACCAGGACCCAGATCGACGATCGTTCGGCCCCCAAGACCCCCAGTGAACTCCTGACAGCCCCGGATCTCAAGGATGTCTTTGCCTACGACTACCCCAGGTCAGACCCGGCCGCCGTTCCTGCCCCAGATGCAGATCCCGGGCGCATCCGCCCCTCCTCACTTTTCGACAAGATGTATGGGAATTGCCGGAGCGGAGACGTCCTGCCCCATCTGGTCGATGTCGCCTGGCTGCCCGGCCGGTCACGACAGCGCCTCAAGGTGACGCGGATCAATGGCGTTGCGGAAAAACTGCGTGCCGTTTCGGAGGAACTGACGGCATTGCCACCGGAATTCGATGTCTATCTCACCCCTGCTGCCGGAACTTATGCGTGCAGACCGATCGCGGGCACAGATCGCGGTTCAGCGCATGGCTATGGTATCGCCATCGACATTGCCGTGAAGCGGGCCGACTACTGGCGCTGGCCCGTCCGCTCAGAAAGCGCTGGCATCACCTATCGCAACCGCATTCCGATGGAGATCGTGCGCGTTTTCGAGAAGCACGGCTTTATCTGGGGTGGTCGATGGCATCACTTCGATACCATGCATTTCGAATACCGGCCTGAGTTGCTGCTCGAATGAGCGCGGCGGACGAGAGCTTCCGTCTGTTGCAAACGCGTTTCAGATCTTGGCGAGGACGACGTCCTGGTGGAACGCGTTGCCCGCGAGCGTGGCCTTCACGATCCCGGCGCGAATGACGAAATCCCCGAATCTCTCGCCGCCCTGGCGCTCCCGGGCGTATCGTTTCAGGATGGGTTCAAGCAGCTTCAGAATCTGGTCGTGCCCGACGTCTTGCGCGTAAAGTTTGGACAGCCGCGTCCCGTCGAAAGCTGCTCCCAAATAGAGATTGTATAGACCCGGCGAGCGCCCAACAAACCCGATCTCGGCCAGGTAAGGACGAGCGCATCCGTTGGGGCAGCCCGTCATCCGCACGATGATCTCGTCATCCCGCAGGCCAGCTGCATCCAGCACATCCTCCAGCGCCGTGATGAGATCGGGCAGGTAGCGCTCGCTTTCAGCCAGAGCCAGGCCGCAGGTCGGTAGCGCCACGCACGCCATGGCATTACGGCGCATGGCCGATGACGTAGCAATCGAGACGCCGTGCTGCGCCAGCAGCGCCTCGATCTTCGACTTCTGCTTTGCAGTGACGTTGGCGATGACAAGATTCTGGTTGGAGGTCACGACAAAATCAACGCCACCGCCTTCCGCGATTTTTCTGATCGCGGAGCGCAACTGCATCGCAGGGGTATCCTTCACACGCCCGTTCTCGACGTAGAGCGTCAGATGCCACTTCTTATCGGACCCCTGCTGCCATCCGAACCTGTCGCCGGTCCGTTCGAAAGAAAACGGGCGCAGCGCTCCGAGCTTATAACCTAGCCTCTTCTCGACTTCATCGCGGAAAGCCTCAATCCCGACGCGCTCAATCGTGTACTTGAGGCGTGCGTTCTTGCGCAGTTCGCGGTTACCCCAGTCACGTTGGACGGTCACGACCTTCTCGGCGACATCCACCGCCTGGTCAGGCGTGCAAAAGCCCAGGAGATCGGCCGTCCGGGGAAAGGTGTCGGTCTCGCCGTGCGTCATACCCATGCCGCCGCCCACCGTGACATTCCACCCGGCCAGTTCGTCCTTCTCGACGATGGCGATGTACCCAAGATCGTGCGCAAAGATATCGACGTCGTTGTCAGGTGGGACCGCAATCACCGCCTTGAACTTGCGCGGCAGGTAATGCGCACCGTAGATCGGCTCGCTCTCCGGCACCGCCTTGCCGCCGGCCTCAATCACCCTCTCATCGTCGAGCCAGATCTCGTGATAAGCCCCCGTGCGCGGGAGCAGATGCTCACTCACGGCCTTTGCCAAATCCTCTGCCGCCTTATGGGTCTTGGACACAAACGGATTGACCGCCGACATGACGTTGCGATTGACATCGCCGCACGCGGCAATGGTGTCGATGCACGCCGCGTTGATGGCCTGCATGGTGCGCTTGAGATTTGACTTGATGACGCCGTGATACTGGAATGTGGCGCGCGTCGTCAGCCTCAACGTTCCATTCGCATAGGTGCCGGCAATGTCGTCGAGCCTGACCCACTGCTCGGGGCTCACCACGCCACCCGGTAGCCTGAGGCGGATCATGAAGGAAAACGCCTTCTCAAGCTTCTTCTTGGCGCGCTCCGGCCGCACATCCCGGTCGTCCTGCATGTAGGACCCGTGGAACTTCAGAAGCTGCGTGTCGTCCTCGTCGATCGCGCCCGTCTCGACATGCGAAAGCCCGTCGGCAATCCCACCGCGCAGGAGCCGGCTGTTCTCCTTGATAATCTCGTTCTTGGCACGGGTATCCGTCATCGTCCTCTCCGGGATCCGGCAGCCAGATGCGGGCTGCCCGCTGCCGTCAATGTCAATATACGTCGCGCTGATAGCGCCCGGCCTTAGTCAGCTCTTTCAGTCGCGCACGGCCGGCGTCTTCATCGCCGTTCAAGGTCTCGGCGAGAATGCGAACAAGCGAAGTATCGACGTCCTTCGCCATCCCCTTCTCGTCGCCGCACACGTAGATATGCGCCCCGTCCTCGATCCAGCGCCGGACATCCTCGCGCTGCTGCCAGAGCCGGTGCTGGACGTAGATCTTCTCGGGCTGGTCGCGGGAGAACGCCACATCGATACGCGACAGTGCTCCGCTCTCCAGATGCTCCTGCCACTCCAGCTGATAGAGGAAGTCGTTGGTAAAATTGCGCTCGCCGAAGAACAGCCAGGAAGCGCCCTTGGCACCCGTCTCGACACGCTCCTCAATGAACCCACGGTAGGGTGCAACACCGGTTCCCGCTCCGATCATGATGATGGGGCGATGGCCATCGCTGGGAAGGGCAAAATGCCGGTTTGGCTTGACGTAGATTTTCACCTGTTCGCCCACCTTGCGCCGATCAGCGAAATAGCTCGATGCAACGCCCGCGCGCTGACGTCCGTGGGATGACCAGCGCACAGCCCCGATCAGGAGATGAGCCTCGCCCGGATGCGCCTTGAGGCTCGAAGCGACGGAGTAGAGGCGACCCGGCAATGGGCGCAACAGCTTGAGAAACTGCTGGCGATCGAGCTTCTCGGGATAGGTCTGGAGGAAATCGACAAGCTGGCGATCGGCCGCAAAGCGCGCCACGCCGTCACCCTCCAAGAGACCCGCAACGTCCTTTCGGCCCGTGAGCTTTGCGTAGGCATCGACGGTTGCCCGCGAAAGGGTCGTGATGTCGTAGCCACGCGCGATTTCGAGCACGAGGGCACCATCGGTGTCGAGACCCACAGCGCGCGCCACATCGGCGGCGAGTGCGGGATCGTTGTGTGGCAACACACCAATGGCAGCTCCTGGCTCATAGGTGAACCCATCGGCTTCGACGGCCAGTTCAACGTGCCACGTCTCGCGCGAAGAGCCCGTGCCATTGAGATCAACGAGGGCGGAGATTTCAGCGTCGCAGGGATTTTCCGCGGTGTAGAGGGGCTCTTCTGGGTCTTCGGCAGCGCCGGGACCCTTAAAGTCGACATGCACCACCGTTGCGGTACCAGCCGGCTCCGGTGGCGCGAACTTCTCCAGCGTCTTGTCCGTCCAGGCTGCGGCCGCCTTTGCATAGTCGAGGTCGAGATCGGCTCGCTCCGCGACGCGCTCAGCACCGAGTTCCGCCAGGCGGGCGTCGATCTTCTTGCCTGTCTCGCAGAAATTCACATACGCCGTATCGCCCAGCGACAACACGGCATACTTCAAGCCGTCGAGGCGCGGCGCGCTGTCACTCATCAGAGCGGTGTAGAAGTCGGCGGCACGCTGCGGGGGATCACCCTCACCCCACGTCGAGATGTACACGATCAGGTTCTTGACCTTGGCAAGGGCCGCCGGATCGATGTCGGCCATATCAACGACCTTGGCATCGCAGTTGAGCTTGGCTGCGAGCTTCTTGGTTTTATAGGCCAGCGCCTCGGAATTCCCGCTTTCACTGCCATAAAGCACGGTCAGTGGAACGCGGGGCCGTGCTTGGGCCGCCGGTTGGGCAATCGCAGCGGTGCCGGCATGCGCGGCATCAAGGCCAGCAAGGAAGCCTGAAAGCCAACTGCGCTGGAGCGGCGTCGACCGCTGCACGAGTTGGTTCAACAGGTCGATGTCCTCGGCCGTGAACGGCGCATTTTTCGGCAAAAAGGGAACCGATGCCAAGTTGGGCACTCCTACGGAATGATGTCGTGGCTCTGCGGTCCGCTGTCGCGAGCCTCAGAGGTTGTGTGAACGGTGCGATAGATCACGACGTTTTCCGGCATCGTCAGGTTGGCTGACGTCCAATCGAGACCCACGAAGATGATCGCCGGCCCGCGAACCCGGGCACTCGCGATTGCTCCATCAAGATCCCCCAGCGTCGTGGCGATTGCACGCTCGTCTACGCGGGTTCCGTTCTCAACGATCACCACCGGAAGCGACGGCGCCGCGCCCGCACTCAACAGTCTGGCGCATAACACCGGTGCACTGCGCACGCCCATATAGATTGCAAATGCCTGTCCGGGGCGGGACAACGCGTTCCAGTCGAGATCCGGCTCACCATCGGCCGTCGCTCCCGTGATGAGCGAAAACTGCCGCACAGCCTCTCGCAGGGTGAGCGGCAGCGCGATGCTGGCGGCGCAGGCATGGGCTGCGGTAATGCCGGGGATGATGTCCACCCGGATGCCAGCCGCGCGCACGGCCGCCATCTCTTCGGCGGCTCGGCCGAAGACGAAGGCATCGCCGCCCTTCAGCCGCGCCACACGCTGGCCCTTCAGGGCCTCGCGAACGAGGATGCGATTGATGTCGTCCTGAGCAACAGACGGGCCGCCCGCTTCCTTGCCGGCATCAATCACGACGGCACCTGCGCGCGCATGCGCCAGAACCGCCCGATCCACCAGCCGATCGACGACCAGCACATCAGCGCGGTTCAGACATCGCACAGCCTTTAGCGTCAGCAACTCCGGATCGCCCGGCCCGCAACCGATGAGCGTGACCGATCCGGCCGCGGAATGCCTGTCAATTGCGTCCGCCATTCAACCCTCTCGCATTCGGCGCCGTCGCCGATCCACGCGTTCTAACGCTTCACATCGCCGCTGCAATCGTGCAGTTGCCAGCCCAGTGCGCTGGACCGCCGCTCATCGTGCGAAACGGCCGTGGCCGCCACGTTCGATCAATCGCGGGCCAAGGCCCTAGTGAGCCCCGCTGGGCTCCGGCCAGCCGCCAGATCACCTCGCACGACAGGGGGCCGTCGTCGAATGCCAAACCAAACCACAGGGGACGCGCTATTCCAGCGGCGGCACCATAACATAGAAAAAATATTCTTCAAGCAAAACAATTGTCTCCCATATTTGGGAATTTCATCCCCATTATTGCGACATAATGGGTCATTTTTTCCAAAAAGTCCGCGCGAGGCGGGATCGCGGATCTGACGGGCGGCCGCCTGCAAAACTGGGGGGGCCGCAACGCGCTGTCCCACACACATTCGTGACCCCATTTGACTTGAAATTACTACTCGATCCGCGATGATCTGTTGGGCTCGCTGACACTGTCTTCTTGTGACATCGGGATCATCGGCATCAGTCAGAGTTCGCCGCACGGGAGAGTGGCGGTCCTGGTCTTGATGCTCGGTTCCTGAACCCTGTCCTTGAACAACTGGCCCACTCATCCGGAGCCCGGCGCGGGCTGCGGACTACAAATTGGAGGAACGCGAAATGAAAATCTGGTTCAAACCTGCCGTTCGCGAGCAGGAAGTCGGCCTGGAAGTGACCTCGTACCTGCCAGCAGAAATCGATCTTATCTGACCGTTTCCAGTTGTGGCGCTCC
>CAZZPH010000041.1:0-14063 GCA_964655725.1 uncultured Hyphomicrobium sp. | reverse complement strand
GAAGCCGAAAGGGCGGTGGCGGATCGGGACCGAGCACGAAAAGTTCGTGTTCCGCACCTGCACGCTGGGCCCTGTCCCCTACGACGGAGAGGCCGGTATCCGCGCGCTGATGGAGCAACTCGTCGCGCGCTATGGATGGGAGCCGATTACGGAGGGGCCCTACATCATTGCGCTGAAGCGTCCCGGAGAGGATCCCGCCGGCGCGCCGCGCGGCACCATCAGCCTGGAGCCGGGCGGGCAGTTCGAATTGTCTGGCGCACCGCTGCAAACGCTCCACGAGACCTGTGCGGAGATGACAGAGCATCTGAAGGAGTGTCTCGATGTCGGGGAGGATCTGTGCATCGGCTTTCTCGGCATGGGCTTTTCGCCGAAGTGGACGCTTGAAGAAACGCCGCGCATGCCGAAGGAGCGCTACAATGTCATGACGCGCTATATGCCCACCGTCGGCAGCCGCGGTCTCGACATGATGTACCGGACGGCCACGATCCAGGTGAATCTCGACTTCGATAGCGAAGCCGACATGGTGCGCAAAATGCGTGTGTCGCTGGCACTCCAACCCATCGCCACGGCGCTTTTTGCGTCATCACCGTTCACCGAAGGGCGTCCCAACGGCTTCAAGTCGATGCGCAGCGAAGTCTGGCGCGACACCGATCCCAACCGGACAGGCATGCTGCCGTTCGTTTTCGAGGACGGCATGGGGTATGAGCGCTATGTGGATTACGCTCTCGATGTGCCGATGTACTTCGTCTATCGCGATGGTCGCTATATCGATGTCGCGGGCGCGTCGTTCCGCTCGTTCCTGGAGGGAAAGCTCGACACTCTGCCGGGCGAGCGCCCGACGATCGACGACTGGTCGGATCACCTCACCACCATTTTCCCGGAGGTCCGGCTGAAGCGCTTCCTGGAGATGAGGGGGGCGGATGGCGGACGCTGGGGCCGCATCTGTGCGCTCTCTGCATTCTGGGTCGGGTTGCTGTACGACGAGAGGGCGCTGAGAGAGGCGTCTGATCTGATCGCAGACTGGACGCGCGATGAGCGTCAGGGCTTGCGGGACAGCGTGCCTCGCGCGGCGCTTGCAGCACCGTTCAGGGACACGACCGTGCGCGCCCTGGCGTTGGAGGTTCTGGAGATTTCGCGCCGGGGCCTTGCTGCGCGCGGCCATTTGAATGATGCCGGCCGGGACGAGACCATCCATCTTGAGTCGCTGTTTGAGATTGCTCGCGCCGGTGAGACCGAGGCTGACCGCCTGCTGACGCGTTATCATGGGCCGTGGGGCGGCTCGATCGACCGGATCTTCGAGGAATACGCCTTCTAAGTGCGGTGCATCCGCAACTAACGGCCGGATCAATTCAGGTCGCGTTCATCCAGGCCGCGCTAGAACGTCCGTGAAATGAGGCCGAGGCCTCGAGATTTCATGGCCATCTGGTCTGCGACGTTCAGGGAGGATACCCAAGATGACGAAAGGCTTGAACATTGGTTTTCTGACGGTGGGTGCCGCCTTGTCGGCGCTGATGCTCACCGTGCTGGTGCTGGGCGGCACAAAAGCCTATGCCAATCAGTGCGCGGCTCAGTGCTACGCTCAGGAAAATGCCTGCCGCCGTGCCACCAACGATGACCCCAAGTGCGGTGCAGAACTGACCAAGTGCCTGCAGGCGTGCCGCGGCCAGAACTGAGCCGGGGAGACGTGCGGGGCGCGTGCGGTATCGCGCAATCACGGCAACGGAACGTGTCGCAATTCGATCAGCAGAAACAGGGTGCCCGTCAGGCGCCCTGTTTTCGTTCGATGAGAATGAGCGCCAGCCGCCGTGGACCATGGGCCCCCATGACAATGCGCCCGCCAATATCACCCGTCCGCGACGCTCCCGAAATGAACATGATCGCATGGGGCACATCCGGCGCGCATGTCACAGCGCGATGGCCGTCGAATGCCCCCTCAAACGTCGCAACGATCTTCGATCGGCACAGCACGAGGATGTGGATGTCAGGCAGTAGCGCTGGCGTTGTCGGCTCATGGATCTCGGATATGAGCATCAGCGAACCCGTCTCGGCGATGCCAAACGACGCGCGTGAGACACCTGCCGTATCGTGCGGCTCCGCAGAGCCCTCGCGCACCTGAAGCCCCGCAGTCCGCCAGGCTTCCATCGGCGCAATCCCAGGAGCAACGCAGAGGGTGCCTCCCGCACCGGCTTTGTCGAGATAGACGGCAACGATGCCCGGGACATCGGTCACTTGGCCCGCCTCGAGGATCTCAATCCCTTTGGCTTGCGCTTTGCGGCGGAAGCGGTCCAGGACATCGCTGGGCGCGCACCCATCCGCAGCGGTTGTGACGTCCCGCCGAGAAGGCTGATCTGTGGTCCTGGCCGTCGCAGCGCGAACCCGCGCCAGGATGATCTCGCGGCTCATCGCGGCACTCCGCGTTGGGTTTCGCTCCAGAGCTGCTGGAACGTCCGTCCCTGTGGAGCGGGAAGATCGCGATGACGCGTCCAGCGGGTCAACCATCCAATCCGCCTGAAACGTCCTTTGCCTCTGCCAAGCGCGCCGCCCGCCGCGACGGCGAAACGCGCCAGTAGATGATAGAGCCGCGGCCTCGAAGCAAGGACGCTCCAGGCTGCAAACGCCGCCCGGGCAGACACCGTTTCGCTGCCCGTTGCAAGGGCACGCTCGCGCCAATGGCGCATCATGGACACGAGCGGGATCTCAACCGGGCAAACGGCTTCGCACGCGCCACAGAATGTCGAGGCGCTGGGCAGGTCTGAGCTTCTTTCAATGCTCTGGTGCACGGGCGTCAGGACGGCGCCAATGGGGCCTGGATAGACGGAGCCGTAGGCATGCCCTCCGATCGAATTGTAGACAGGGCAGTGGTTCATGCAGGCCCCGCACCGGATGCAGCGCAGGACAGGTTTCAATTCGGAACTGAGGATTTCGCTGCGGCCGTTGTCGAGAAGAATGACGTGGGCGGTGTGCGGGCCGTCGGTTTCGCCGGCCCGTCGCGGACCGGCAACGAACGTGGTGTAGGCGGTCATGTCCTGGCCGGTTGCGGAACGCGCAAGCAGCCGCAGCAGGACGAGAGCATCCTGCGTCGTGGGGACGACCTTATCGATGGCGGCCACCACGATGTGGATCCTGGGCAGCGTGCGGCAGAGATCGGCATTGCCTTCGTTGGTGACGATCACGGCAGCGCCGGTGTCCGCGACGAGAAAATTGGCGCCCGTGATGCCCACATCGGCCATGAGGAACTTGTCGCGCAGGACGCAGCGCGCCTCCGCCACGAGGCTTTCGGGGTCTGGCAGCGGCCGGTTCCCGGGCAGATGCGTGTGCAGGGCGCGGAAGCCCGCCGCGACATCGCCCTCGGTCAGATGGATGGCCGGCGCAATGATGTGACTGGGCCGCTCGCCGCGATTCTGGATGATGTATTCGCCAAGGTCGGTTTCCACGACCTCCAGCCCGGTTTGCTCCAGATGGGCGTTGAGGCCGATTTCCTCTGTGACCATGGACTTCGATTTGACGACCAGCTTAGCGCCGGCCTCTTGGCAGATCGCCGCCACGATCCGGTTGGCGTCCTGGCCAGTCGCAGCCCAGTGAACGTGCGTGCCGCGTGAGGCCGCGCTCGTCTCGAAAGTCTCCAGGTAGTGGTCGAGATAGTCCAGCGTATGGTCGCGGATGTCGCGGCCAGCGCGGCGCAAGTCATCGAACTGAGGACATTCGGCGACCGCGCGGCGGCGGTTGGCAACGAGCCCGCCCGGCAGTGAGGCGAGCGCGCTCTGGAGCCTGGCATCGGCGAGAGCGGCTGCCGCGGCGGTTTTGAAGTTTCTGGCATCGGGCGGCGAAAGCGTCATCGGGACCTGGCGCGATCCCTACGCGTGGTTGCGTCAAGATTGTGGATCTCATGTTTTGGATCGTCGGTGGCACGTCCGATCGCGGGGTCGGCCATTTCGCCGGCCAGAACTTCGGCAATGTGCCGGCAGGCCGGTCCACGCCCCTGTCGGCTCAGTTTTCCAGCGATATTCATGAGGCAGCCAAGATCGCCGGCGAGCAGGAGGTGGGCGTCGGCGCTTTCCGCTGCGGCGGACTTACGCGTTACGATGGCATCCGAAATATCAGGGTACTTGGTCGAGAACAGTCCGCCGAAGCCACAGCAGGCGTCCGCGTCCGCCATCTCGTGGAGGTCAACCCCTGGCATGGCGGCCAGCAGCCGTCGCGGTGCCTCCCGGATGCCAAGCTCCCGAAGCCCCGAGCAGGCGTCATGGTAGGTGACGCGGCCCTGGTATGTCCCCGGCGGTGCCGTCATTCCGCGTACATCGGCCAGGAAAGCACACAGTTCTTGTACACGGCCGGCGAACTGGCTGACTTTCTCTCGCGTGATCGCGTCGCTGGTTTTCAAAAGCGCTGGATAATGGATCTTGAGCATGGCCGCACACGAGCCCGACGGAGCGACAACGTAGTCGCAACCCTCAAAGGCATCGATCGTCTGCAGGGCGAGGATGCGCGCTGTGTCCGTGCGGCCGGAATTGTAGGCCGGCTGCCCGCAGCAGGTCTGGCGTACCGGTACGATGACCTCGCAGCCAGACGCCTCAATCAGCCGTGCCGCGGCGAAGCCGATCGACGGGCGCATCAAATCGACGAGGCAAGTGACGAACAACCCGGCGCGTGGCCTCATTGCAGTTTCCCGTGGCGCGACGATCACACTGTCCCTCGATAGGGGAAGGTGCGCGATCGCGCAACGTCCTGCTGCGGCGGGGTTGCGGTGGTGATCAGACCGCGGCGGATGCCTTCTTTGCACTCTGACGGCCGCTGGACTTGGAATTGGTGCGTGCCGCGGGCTTCACATCGCCAAGATCGAGCCCACGCTCCCAATATGGGTCCGAGCCGAAGTGACTGGCGAGGAACTCCAGGAACACATCCACCTTGGCCGGCATGAAGTCGCGTGAGGGATAAACTGCGAAGACCGCCATGTTTGATGATCCCCGGTATTGGGGCATGACGATTTTCAGCGCGCCGCTGCGGATTTCATCTCCGATTTCCCAGGTTCCACGCAGGCCGATCCCCATGCCTGTCAGCAGGGCTTCGCGAATGAGTTCAGCTGAGTTGGAGCGCATGTTGCCCTTGACCCGAATCTGGTGTGTGCCGCCCGGACCCTGCAGACACCACATGTCCTGAGCCCCGGCGGAGAGGCAATTGTGGTCCTCGAGATCCTTCAGGGTCTTCGGCAGACCATTCTTTTCCAGATAACTGGGAGCGGCGACCATGATGCGGGTATCGGGAGACAATTTTCTGGCGACGAGCGAGGAATCCTCCAACTCGCCGATCCGGATGGCCAGATCGAAGCCATCCCGGATGATGTCGACAAAATTGTCGGTCAGGTGGATATCGAGTTGGATTTCCGGATAGCGTTCCAGAAACTGGGGCAGGTAAGGCGACAGGTGAAAGCGGCTGAACGACGTTGGGGCGGTGATTTTCAACTGCCCCCGCGGGTTCGTGTTGCGGCGGCTCACGAAATCATCGGCCTCCGCGATGAGGCTCAGGATGTCGACGACGCGCCGGAAATAGCCCTCACCCGTTTCTGTGAGGGTCAGCTGGCGCGTGGTGCGCTGAAACAGCCGGGCGCCGAGGCGGTCTTCGAGCAGGCTGATGCGCTTGGAAACGACGGCCGGGGAGAGACCCATTTCGCGCCCTGCTGCCGACATGTTGCCGGTCCGTGCGACGCGTGCGAAGATGTCAAAATCGCTGATTGCTGTCACGGCGCTCACCTCACAATATTAGGTCCGTTGGCACCAAGGACCTTCTATGGATCGTTGATTGTCGTCCCGAGTGACCGCAGTGTGTCATGGCTTCGCCTTCTGGGCATATGTTCATTTCGGTAGAGTTGAAAATGTACCGGGCGTAGGCGTGGCGGGCGCGAAACTGGCGTTCGATCATAACCTTAGCGCTTATTCCGACGCAAGATGGTCAGGAACGAGATGATAGAATTACGTGACGAAACGGGCCTCATCGCGCTTCCCGCACCCGATCCTGAGGTGCTTTCGCGGCGCGAGGAGATCGTGCGTGATCTCGTAGCTCTCTTGGGTGCGCAGGCCGTTATTGCCGATGAGGACGGCCGGCGCGCGTACGAAACCGACGCCTTCACGGCTTACCGACGCATGCCGCTCGCCGTGGTTCTGCCGACATCGACTGAGGAGGTCGCCGCGATCCTGGGCTATTGCAATGGCGGTGGCATCAAGGTCGTCCCGCGCGGAGCGGGAACGTCGCTCTGCGGTGGGGCGCTGCCGGCGGAGGATGCGGTGGTTCTGGGTGTCTCGCGGATGAACCGCATCCTTGAAATCGATTACACGGCGCGATTTGCGCGCGTGGAGACGGGGATCACCAACCTGGCCATTTCGGCCGCCGTGGACAAAGAGGGTTTCTTCTACGCTCCTGATCCATCGAGTCAGCTTGCCTGTACGCTCGCGGGCAATCTCGCGATGAACTCCGGCGGCGCCCACTGCCTCAAGTATGGCGTGACGACCAACAACGTCCTGGGGCTCAAGGTGGCGCTGATGGATGGGTCGATCGTCGAGATCGGCGGCGAGCATCTGGATCAGGAAGGCTATGATCTTCTCGGGCTGATGATCGGCTCGGAGGGTCAGCTTGGCGTCATAACGGAAGCGACCGTGCGCATCCTCAAGAAGGCGGAGGGGGCGCGGCCGATGCTGATCGGCTTTGAATCGGTTGCCAAGGCCAGTATCTGCGTCGCGCGCATCATCGCGTCGGGCATCATCCCCGTTGCGATCGAGTTCATGGACCGGCCCGCGATCGAAGTCTGTGAGGCGTTTGCCAAGGCCGGCTATCCCCTCGACGTCGACGCCCTTCTCATTGTGGAGGTGGAAGGGTCCGAAGAGGAGATCGTCGATCGTCTGGGGTACATCGCCGGGCTCGCCCAGGAGCTCAATCCCAAGGCGGTGGTCATCAGCGCCGACGAGGCCCAGAGCGCGCGTATCTGGAAGGGCCGCAAATCGGCGTTCGGTGCCATCGGGCGGCGCGCGGACTATCTGTGCATGGACGGCACCATCCCGCTTGCCCAATTGACCTACGTCCTGGAGGAGATTTCCGCGATTTGTGGACGCTATGGCCTGGGTGTCGCCAACGTCTTTCATGCGGGCGACGGCAACCTGCATCCGCTCATCATGTATGATGCGAACGATGCCCGGCAGGCAGAGCGGGCTGAGAAGGCGGGAGCCGAAATCCTGACGTTGTGCGTCAAGGTCGGCGGGGGCCTGACGGGCGAGCATGGGGTGGGCATCGAAAAGCGCGATCTGATGAGGACACAGTTTTCGGATGTTGATCTGCTCCAGCAGATGAGATTGAAGTCGGTGTTCGATCCAGGCTGGCTTCTCAATCCGGCCAAGGTCTTCCCGCTCGATGCCAGCGCGGCACGCGACGTGCCCGCGGTTGCCGGCGACAGCGGTGCGGCGAAACCAGAAGCCGCGTGAGAAGGACATCGGGACGGTGAGTGATATCCTCAGACCCGCGGCGGATTGGGAGCTGAAAAGCCTGATCGCCCAATGCGCCGAACGCAATGCCCGCATGGAAGTGATGGGCTCGGGCACGAAACGCGATCTGGGGCATCCCGTCGCCGCCGACATGGTGGTCTCAACGGCAAGCCTCAGGGGCATCACGCTGTACGAGCCAACCGAACTGGTCATGTCGGCGCGGGCAGGCACGCCACTGTCGCAAATCGAGGTGGAATTGGCGGCGCGTGGCCAGATGCTGGCGTTCGAGCCGCTGGACTTCGGCGCGGCGCTGGGAACGCGAGGCGGTGTGCAGACGATCGGATCGGTGTTTGCCACGAACAACTCCGGCGCGCGCCGGATTTCCGCAGGCTCGGCCCGCGATCATCTCATCGGGATGAGAGGGATCAACGGACGCGCGGAGCAATTCAAGTCGGGTGGGCGCGTGGTGAAGAACGTCACCGGCTATGACGTGGCCCGCCTGCTGACGGGAAGCTGGGGGACGCTGGCGATCCTGACGGAAGTGACGTTCAAGGTCGCGCCACTGCCTGACGACATGGCAACACTGCTGTATTTCGGGCTTCCTGATGATCTTGCCGTCGAACTCATGAGCCAGGCGATGGCGACGCCCTTCGAGGTCTCGGGTGCTCTTCATTTGCCCGCGGTTCATGCCGCAAGGGTTGTTCCCCCAGCGGTGTCGAGAGGAGGCGCGGCCGTCACCGCGATCCGGATTGAGAATTTCATGAAGTCGGTCGCCTACCGCAAGGCGAGCCTGACGGAGGCTCTTGTCGCGTATGGCGCCCCTGCCGAACTCGATCTGGATCAGTCTCTCGCCTTCTGGACGGCGGTCAGGCGGATGGAGAGCGTTCCAGCCGGGGATACGATCTTGTGGCGCATCTCCACGTCGCCGCGCGTTGCTGCGCGGCTGGTGGCCAATGTGCGCCGGCATATGGATGCTGCGGCAATTTACGACTGGGCCGGTGGGCTCATCTGGCTGGAAGTTCCAGCGTCGGCCGATGCGGGTGCGGCGGACATCCGCCGCGCCGTTGCCATGTTGGGCGGACACGCCACGCTGATACGTGCTGACGAGCGGGTTCGCCGCAGCGTCGAGGTCTTCCAGCCGCAGACCCCCGCCGTCGAGCGCCTGTCACGCGGGATCAAGACCGCATTTGATCCATTGAAGCTGCTCAACCCTGGGCGCATGTATCCGGCAATGTGACGGGCGATATGCGGCCGCGGGCGGCTTCGGCCATGGAGACGACATGCAGACGAATTTCACTGCCGAGCAGCTTGCCGATCCACGGACCGCAGAGGCCGAACGCATTCTAAGGCGCTGTGTGCATTGCGGTCTGTGTACGGCGGTCTGTTCCAGCTACGTGGTGCTGGGCGACGAGCGCGACAGCCCGCGCGGGCGCATCTATCTCATGAAGGACATGTTCGAGAAGGGCCGCGACCCGAGCGACGAGGTGCGCCGGCATGTCGACCGGTGCCTGTCGTGTCTGTCGTGCATGACGACCTGCCCGTCGGGGGTGGACTACATGCATCTGGTCGATCATGCACGCAACTACATCGAAGAGAAGGGCACCCGGCCCTACAAGGATCGTGTCGTCCGCACGCTGCTGGCGCGTGTCCTGCCTTATCCGCGGCGCATGAGGTGGGCGCTGCGGATGGTGCCGTTGGCGCGGCCGTTCCGGGGCGCCATCCGTGCCCTCGGTTTCAGCGAATTGGGCACCATGATCGATATGGCGCCAGCATCGTTGCCGCGCCAAGGCCGCTTTCAGGGACCGGGAACGGCCGTGACGAAATCGGAACGAAGGGCGCGGGTGATCCTCCTGGCGGGTTGTGCTCAACAGGTGCTGCGCCCCCAGATCAACGATGCAACGATCCGGCTTCTTGCGCGCCGCGGGATCGAAGTCGTTGTGTCCAATGGCGCGGGGTGTTGCGGAGCGCTCGTCCACCACCTTGGCCAGAAGGCCGCCGCCGAGCATCAGGTGCGTCGCAATATCGATGCGTGGATGAAGGAAATCGGCAAGGAGCCGGTCGATGCCATTCTCGTCAATGCGTCGGGCTGCGGCACCATGGTCAAAGATTATGGGCACGTCCTCGCCCATGACCCCGAGTATCGCGACAAGGCGCGGCAGATCTCTGATCTCACGCGCGACGTTTCGGAGTTTATCGCCGCACTGAATATCGGCGCCCCGGTTCGATGGTCATCGATCAAAGTCGCCTACCATTCGGCCTGCTCTCTGCAGCATGGTCAACGTATCACCGATGAGCCGAAGGCGTTGCTGGTGAAGGCCGGTTACAGCGTGGTCGATGTTCCCGAGGGACACATCTGCTGCGGCTCGGCGGGCACATATAATATTCTCCAGCCCGAAATCGCGCTGAAGCTCCGCGAGCGCAAGGCTGCCAACATCAAGTCGACGCGCCCCGATGTCGTGGCGGCAGGAAATATCGGCTGTATCACCCAGATTGCAGCGGGTATGGACCTGCCTGTCGTGCACACAGTCGAGCTTTTGGACTGGGCCTACGGGGGGCCGACACCGACAGGGCTGGAACCGCTCCAGGGCTACATCACCGATGTTCCTGGACCGAAGCGGTCGTTCGCAGACTATATCGACGCCTGACGCCTGACGCCTGACGCCTGACGCCTGACGCCTGACCCATGATCGCCTCACATGCGCACTACGCGCGGCGGCTGTCTCATGGCGTCGCGGCGTTTTCGAGCGAATTGTAGGAAAACTCCACGCGCCGGTTGCGGGAGCGTCCGTCGATCGTGTCATTCGATGCGACCGGCCGTTCACTCGCCAATCCCCGGATTGTGATCTGCCCGGGAGCGACGCCGCGCCGGATCAGCGCTTTGCGCGTGCGGTTTGCCCGGCGCTCCGAAAGCCGCTGGTTGTCGGCGTCTGAGCCTCTGCTGTCAGCGTGACCGGTCACCAGGATCGCAATGCCTGTGCAACGGCGGGCATAAGCCGCGATGCGATCAAGGGCATCGGCGTGCTGTTTTCTGACCGATGAGGCCTTGCCGCGGAAGTTCAGCGTGTGAGCCATGGTGTGGCGGGCTGCCTCGACAGTGCAGGGCGCTTCCAGCCCGTCCGCTTGAGCGGTGAGGCGCGTGATGGGCTTTGCCGAGGTGTCAGCTACGTCGAGCAGCGAGAAGGTCACCGCGCGCTTGGCGCGCTTGGGAGCACCCAGGTCTGGTGGAGCCTCGGCAGGCGTTGCGCCAAAGCCTGCCGTTTCGATGCGATCGACCGACAGCCCGCGCGCGGCGAGTGTCGACTTTACGGCTTCGGCCCGTTGCAGCGATAAGATACGATTGCTTTCGGCGTTTCCTGTTGGGTCGGAGAATCCGCTGATTGTGGCGCGGTAGGTGGGGCAACTCATCAGCCGGTCCGCCAGCAAGTCGAGGAATGCCAGATCGCGGCTTCTGAGCGCGGTCGAAGATTGCGCGAAGTCCAATGAGCGATCCGAGATGATGACGGCGAGTTCGGTGCGGCACTCCAGGGGAGACCTGCCGGTGCCAGTGGTATCGGGAGATGGCGTGGGCGCGCTGGCCGTGGGCGCGCTCGTCGTGTCGGGGGCCAGCATGGCAAGGCGGGCATCCTCCTCGGCCTTGCTCTTGGCTTCGGCTTCGGCCTCGGCGGCACGGCGGGCTTCTTCTTCGGCTTTGCGCTTGGCTTCGGCCTCGGCAGCAAGACGGGCCTCTTCTTCAGCTTTGCGCTGGGCTTCGGCTTCGGCCTCGGCAGCAAGGCGGGCCTCTTCCTCGGCCTTACGCTTGGCTTCGGCCTCGGCGGCACGGCGGGCCTCCTCCTCGGCCTTGCGCTTGGCTTCGGCTTCGGCCTCGGCGGCAAGGCGCGCGTCGTCGGACGGCATTGCTGCCGTCTCGACATCACGTCCCAGAACGATCGCATTCTCGACGAACGTGATCGGGCGACCTGGGCCGACATGCGGAGCGACCTGCTCCAGAGCAATACGGAATGCCGCCTGGCGCTGTGCAGCATCAGGCGCATCTCCGACGATGCGGAGGTGGTTGTTCTCGAGTTCCGCCTTTGCCCAGGGATACCCACGTGCCGTGAGCTGTGTCTGAAGCGCGGCCAGAGATGACGACATCGTGGCAGCCGTGAAGCGTGTGTCGACCGCCTGACGAGGTGACCAGTTGGCCAGCAGCGGTGGCAGAATGGCGACAAGTGCCGCGAGCGCGAGCACACGCCAGTTCATCGCAGTCTTGCGATCGTCCTCGTCAACGGCGCTGCCGGCAGTGGCAGGTGGGGCGGCGCGCCATCCAGAGGCGAGGAAGTAGGCGAGCCCTCCTGCGGCCCCCGTGAGCAGGAGGCTGAAAAAGGCCGGCATGGAATGGACGGCCTCGCGCGTGGACGCCCCGTGCCGGTGGAGCCACAGGAAGCCCACCAGTCCGATTGCCGCGCCCGCAATCGTCCAATAGCGCGCACCGCCAAATCTGCTGTATGCCGCGAGCATGATGGCGGCAACGGCTCCCGGCCAGGCGAAGAGCACGACATTGCGAAGGCGCTCGGCGAATGCGGCGAGCCCGGTGTCGGCAAATCGTCCATCAGTTACGGGAACATTGAGGAGTGTCGCGGCGAGCGTTCCGACGATAAAGGCTGCCACCAGGCCCAGGGCCAAACGGGTGCGATTGACGGGCATGTCGTTCTCCGCTCATGACCTACGAAACGTGTCCATCATGCATATACCGCTGCACCGGGAGACCCGGCGAGTTCAATTTGCATTAACCATACTGGCGGCTGGACCTCTATCAGCCGGGAAATTGACTGCGCGGCCAGCATCGGGGGATGAGCGTGCGGTGATGTGTAAGATATCAAGAACGTCTGTGAAGGATCGGCGGGACCCGCCATGAGCAATTCTGCGACAGGGAGGGACGTGCGCCCATGCCCGGACATGAGGGCGGAGCGCGGACGCTTCGATATCATCGGCGATGTCCATGGATGTTGCGATGAGCTGATCCAACTGTTGGGCGTGCTTGGCTACGACGTTGACATTCGCGGCGTGGGAGACCGGCGGTGCGCGAGTATCCGCGCGCCGGCAGAACGTCGCCTGATCTTCGTTGGCGATCTGGTCGATCGCGGCCCTCGTTCGCCGGACGTGGTGAGGATCGTGATGGCCGCCGTTCGATCCGGCCAGGGTTGGTGCGTGTTGGGCAATCATGACGCCAAGTTTCTGCGCTGGCTCGCGGGGCGGCAGGTCACGCTATCGCACGGTCTTGAACAGACCGTGGAACAGTACGCACTTGAGAGCGAGCATCATCGTCATGAGGTCCGGGACTTCCTGTCGAGCCTGCCCTATCACCTGTGGCTCGATGGCGGTGCATTGGCGGTGGCCCATGCGGGGATCCGGCAAGAGATGCTGGGGCGGAACGAGGAAGCCGTGCGCCGCTTTTGCCTTTATGGCGACACGAACGGGGACGTGGGCGAGGACGGACTGCCGGTGCGCTACCATTGGGCGGCACACCACACTAGCCCGACGGCGATCGTCTATGGGCATACGCCCGTGCCCGCAGCAGAATGGGTGAACACCACCTTGTGCATCGATACCGGCTGCTGCTTCGGACGACGGCTGACGGCTCTGCGTTGGCCCGAACGGGAGATCGCCTCGGTGCCCGCGCTGGAGACTTATGCCCGGTTACGTCGTCCGTTCGGTCACCCACCCGTGCGACCCGAAAGCATGGCGTAATCGCCGGACCGTGCTGCCGGCGCAGCGCGCCGCCGCCGTTCTTCCGTTCCGGGGCGGCATAAATATCCTTAAACCCGGTTGCCCTCCGGGGCCGGGTCGGCTATGCGAACACCTTCTCGTTTGCGCGCATCCGCCCCGGGCCCTGGCAGACTTAATCACGGGTCAGGGCCACTGATCGCGCTGCCGTAGCTCAGTGGTAGAGCACTCCCTTGGTAAGGGAGAGGTCGGTAGTTCAATCCTACTCGGCAGCACCATCGTTCCTGCGCGGCTCCGCCGCATGAGGCCAGCGCGCTGTAAGGGAGGTCTTGACGCCGGACTGGCGGCTTGGCCACGTTTTCAGTATTGACGGCTGTGACTGGGGTGGCACACCCATGTCATGCCAGGGACGCTGTGAGCCCTCTTGGTGTCACAACGCGCCCCTGAATTGGCCCCAGAAGCGATGAACGGTGCCTTACCAACATCAATCCAGCGGGGCGCACGTTACGTAATGGGCTCGAATTCCAGCTCTCGAACCCTGACAAGCCAGCCTGACGGAAACCAATGAACAGAAAGATCATCAAGCCTGAACCGCTCATCACGTCGGTATCCCGGCGCCCATCGCGATCCGAGGCGGAAGAGGCCGTCAGGACTCTTATTGCATGGGCGGGCGACGATCCCGCGCGCGATGGCTTGTATGAGACCCCGGAACGCGTTGTTCGTGCCTATGAGGAATACTTCCGCGGCTATGATCAGGACCCTGAGGAGATCCTGACCAAGACCTTCGAGGAAATCGAGGGCTACGACGAGATGATCGTGTTGCGGGGCATCCGATTTGAGAGCCATTGCGAGCATCACATGGCGCCGATCGTGGGCAAGGCCTGGGTCGGTTAC
>CAZZPH010000040.1:0-14080 GCA_964655725.1 uncultured Hyphomicrobium sp. | reverse complement strand
ATACGAGGTCAACGAGACCATGTGCGTCATCGCCGATGACAGCGGCCCTCTGGGACTTGGCGGCATCATGGGCGGCGAAGCTTCGGGCTGCACGGAGGAGACCACCGACGTTCTGATCGAAAGCGCCTGGTTCGATCCCGTCCGCACGGCGGCGACCGGCCGCAAAACCGGTCTGATCACAGATGCACGCTACCGCTTCGAGCGCGGCGTCGATCCCCGCTCGGTCCTCCCCGGTCTCGACCTTGCGACCCAGATGATTGAAAAACTCTGCGGCGGCACGCCTTCGCAGGCCCGGATCGCCGGCAATGCACCTGAACTGGAACGCACAATCGCGTTCGACACGAGCCGCGTATCGCGGTTGTCAGGCCTCGCCATCGAGGACAGCGAAACCGTCCGCATTCTCGAGGCGCTCGGTTGCATGGTGTCGGGCAATGCACCCCACATCTCGATCGTCACACCAAGTTGGCGCCCGGACATCCACGGACCCGCCGATCTTGTGGAGGAGGTCGTTCGCATTGCGGGGCTCGACCGAATTCCGGCAACTCCCCTGCCGCGGGCCAGCGGCATCGCGCGGCCCGTCTTGACCGAACGTCAGAAGCGCCTTCGCCGGGCCCGCCGGACGCTCGCTGCGCGCGGCCTTGTGGAAGCCGTCACATGGTCGTTCATTCCGCGCGATGCCGCGAAGGTCTTCGGTGGCGGCGCCCCGGCCCTGACGCTCGCCAATCCTATTTCCGCCGATCTGTCGGACATGCGCCCGAGCTTGCTGCCCGGCCTCGTGACAGCCTGCGAACGCAATCGCAACCGCGGCTTTGGCGATGTCGCGCTGTTTGAAACCGGCCAAGCCTATAGCGGTGACGGAGAGAAGGACCAGCACTCCAACATCGCCGGAGTGCGCGCAGGCACGGCGCGCGCAACAGGCTCGGGACGCCACTGGGACGGAGCAGCCGAAGCCGTCACCGTTTTCGACGCGAAAGCCGACGTCCTCGCCGTCCTCACGGAATTGGGTATCGACGCGGCCAAGGCGCAAATCACACGCGATGCTCCCGACTGGTTCCATCCCGGCCGCTCGGGCGTGGTACGGCTCGGTCCCAAACTCGTGCTTGCTCATTTCGGGGAATTGCATCCAGCAACATTGAAGGGGCTTGATGTCACGGGGCCCATCGCCGCGTTCGAGATCTTCCTCGATGCCCTGCCGCCGGAGAAACGCAAGTCACGCGTGCGTCCAACCCTGGCGGCGTCGGACCTGATGCCCGTGCGGCGCGATTTTGCCTTCGTCGTTGATCATCACGTGGGGGCCGGCGATGTGATCCGTGCGGCAAGTGGAGCGGACAAGGCCCTGATCGAAAGCGTGCGCGTCTTCGATGTGTTCGAAGGCGGGGCGCTCGCTGCCGACGGCAAGAAGTCACTCGCCATCGAGGTCACACTGCAGCCTGTAGCCGACACGCTCACTGACAAAGACATCGAGCAGGTCTGCGAGAAAATCATCGCAGACGTGAAGAAGGCCACGGGCGGAACGATTCGCGGATGACGCGAACTGGTCTATAGAGTCATTGGAGGTCCCGCTTATGGGGCCCACGCCGGGAGATGCGCTATGACGTCGAGCACAACGGCTACGACACGCACTTTGATTGTGCCTAAGCCCGACCTGCATCACATTGTTGTCGTTGGCGGCGGTGCGGGCGGACTGGAGCTTGTGACCACACTCGGCAACAAGCTCGGCCGGCGAAAGAAGGCGGCCGTCACTCTCGTTGATCGCTCTCGCACGCATATCTGGAAGCCTCTTCTGCATGAAATCGCAGCGGGCAGCATGGATGTCGACCAGCACGAGCTGGAATATATGGCGCAGGGTCACTGGCACGGCTTCCAGTATCGCTACGGCGAAATGATCGGCCTCGATCGCGCCAGCCGGCAGGTCACGCTCGATGCAACGTTCGACGAGGAAGGCCGCGAGATCACGCCACGCCGCGCCTTCATCTACGACACGCTCGTCATTGCCATCGGCAGCGTATCGAACGACTTCGGCACACCCGGCGTCAAGGAGCATGCCATCATGCTCGATACGCCAGAGCAGGCCGAGAGATTCAACCGCCGTCTTCTCAACGCGTGTGTCCGCGCTCAGGCCCAGGAAGGCCCAGTGCGGCCGGGCCAGTTGCACGTCACCATCATCGGAGCCGGTGCGACGGGAACGGAATTGTCGGCCGAATTGCATCGGACCGCGCGCGGTATCGCGGCCTACGGATTGGACAAGATCGATCCGGAGAAAGACATCAAGATTACGCTGATCGAAGCCGCGCCCCGCATCGTCCCCGCTTTGCCGGAGCGCATCTCGCAGGCAACGTCCGACATCCTGACCAAACTCAATGTCGATATCCGCACCGGCGCCCGCGTCACGCGGGTGCGCTCAGACGGCGTGGAACTGGAAAGCGGCGACTTCGTACCTTCGGAGCTTGTGGTTTGGGCCGCGGGCGTCAAAGGGCCATCAGTCCTGCGCAATCTCGACGGTCTTGAGGTCAGCCGCTACGACACGCTCGTCGTCAAACCAACTCTGGAGACGACCCGCGACGAGAATGTTTTCGCCATGGGTGACTGCTGCTACCTCATCCCCGAAGGTGAGAAGGATTCAATCCCGCCGCGCGCCCAGGCGGCCCATCAGATGGCTTCTCATCTGGTGCGCCAGATCCGGCGCCGCCTCGACGGCAAGCCGCTGGAGCCCTTCAAGTACCGCGACTTCGGCTCTCTGGTCTCACTTGGCGAATACTCCACGGTGGGCAGCCTCATGGGCTTCGTTACCGGCCGCAAAATGATGATCGAAGGATTGTTCGCGCGCCTGATGTACCGCTCGCTGTACAAAATGCACGAGTGGGCCCTGCACGGCTTCTGGAAGGTTTTTCTCGACACCTTGTCGCGCACCCTGACGCGCCGCACCGAGCCGCACGTCAAACTCCACTGACGGCAACCCAAGGCCGGCGGCTGTTATGGCGCGCGGGCCGTGCTAATCTTGAACGAGGCAGCGGTCGCAAATTGGAGCCCATCCGATGATGGCACAGACGTGGCAGTCCGGGCCGCACAGTGCAGGGCAAGCGGAGGCGCCATCGCCACCAGCGCGCAATCGCGGCCCGGCGGAACCCATTGGGTATGCGATTGCGTCCTCGACACTGGGGCCAGTGCTCGTGGCCGCGAGCGGCCAAGGGCTGTGTGCGGTTACCATCGGGGACGAGCCTGAGGAACTGATCGCGGACCTTCGCCAGCGGTTTCCCTCCGCGCGCCTCGAGCGACAACCGAAGGACGCGGCCCCGTTCGCTGCCCGAATCGTCACGCTGATCGAGCAGCCCCACATACCTGCCGACGTGCCACTCGACATCCGCGGCACGCTGTTCCAACGGGCGGTGTGGGCTGCACTGACGAAAATTCCCCTCGGGTCAACAGCAAGCTACTCCGAAATCGCTCTGCGGATTGGACGGCCCGCAGCCGTCCGCGCTGTCGCAGGTGCATGTGCGGCCAATCATCTGGCTGTCGTGATCCCGTGTCACCGTGTGGTGCGCTCGGACGGGGCTCTCTCGGGGTACCGCTGGGGGCTTGAGCGAAAGCGCGCGCTGCTCGCGCGGGAGCGGGCCGCATCGTCTTGAACGCGGTGAGCCGTTGAGCCTGGGAATGTCGTAACGCGAAGCAACACCGCATCGCCCAGGTGCTGGCGGGCGCACCTGGGATGTGCTACCTCCCGGCCACGACTGCGCCGGTCGAGCGCCATCCCGGCCCAAATCTCTCAAAATACGAGACCCTTCATGGACTTGAGAAATATCGCGATCATCGCGCACGTCGACCATGGCAAGACGACGCTGGTCGATGAGCTGTTGAAGCAATCAGGATCGTTCCGCGACAACCAGAAGGTCGCTGAGCGGGCGATGGATTCCAACGACCTGGAGCGCGAGCGCGGCATTACGATCCTCGCCAAGTGCACCTCGGTGGCCTGGAAGGACACGCGCATCAACATCGTCGATACGCCAGGCCACGCCGATTTCGGCGGCGAGGTCGAACGCATTCTTAACATGGTCGACGGCGTCGTCGTCCTGGTCGACGCCTCGGAAGGGCCATTGCCGCAGACCAAATTCGTCGTCTCCAAGGCGCTGAAGCGCGGCATCCGCCCGATCGTGGCCATCAACAAGATTGACCGGCCGGACGAGCGCCATGTGGAGGTGCTGAACGAGGTCTTCGACCTGTTCGCCAATCTCGACGCGACCGACGAGCAGCTCGACTTTCCCATTCTCTACGGATCGGGGCGCGACGGCTGGATGGCGTCCGATCCTTCGGGGCCAAAAGAGAGCCTGGCGCCGATGTTCGACCTTATCGTCGCGCACGTTCCGCCTCCCGCCGTCGAGGACGGACCTGCGAGAATTCTCGCAACAACCCTCGAAGCCGATCCGTTTCTCGGCCGCATTCTGACCGGCCGCATCACATCGGGCACGATCAAACCCAATCAGCCGCTGAAGGCGCTTTCGCGCGAAGGCCGGCTGATCGAGACATTCCGCGTGACCAAGGTCCTGGGCTTCCGCGGCCTGGAGCGCGTGCCGGTGGAGGAAGCTCAAGCCGGTGACATCGTGGCATTGGCCGGCATGAGCGAGGCGAACGTCGCCGATACCCTGTGCGACCCCGCGACCGATGTGGCTCTGCCCGCACAGCCCATCGACCCGCCGACACTGTCGATGACGTTCCGCATCAACGACGGCCCCTTTGCCGGCCAGGAAGGCGATAAGGTGCAAAGCCGCGTGATCCGCGACCGGCTGCTGAAAGAGGCGGAACGCAACATCGCGATCCGTATTTCGTCGTCCGAGGATAGCGACAGCTTTGACGTGGCGGGCCGAGGTGAACTGCAACTTGCGATTCTGATCGAGAACATGCGGCGCGAGGGCTTCGAGCTGACCGTATCGCGTCCCAAAGTCGTCTACCTGATTGATGACGCAACGGGTCAACGGCTGGAGCCCATCGAGGAAGTGATCATCGACGTCGACGACGGTCACACCGGAGTCGTCGTGCAGAAGCTCTCGGAGCGCAAGGGCGAGATGATCGAGATGCGTCCGTCCGGCGGCGGGCGCACGCGCATGGTCTTTCTTGTCCCCACGCGCAGCCTGCTCGGCTACCAGTCGGAACTGCTGTCGGATACGCGCGGCACGGCCGTGATGAACAAGCTCTTCCATGCCTATGCCGCCTATAAGGGCGAGATCACGGGGCGGCGAACGGGCGTGCTGATCTCTAACTCCGATGGCGAGGCGGCCGCCTACGCAATCTTCAATCTCCAGGATCGCGGCCCCTTTTTCATCGGCCCGCAGACCCGCGTCTACGTCGGCATGATCGTTGGCGAGCACACGCGCGACAACGACCTGGAGGTTAACGTCGTCAAAGGCAAGAAGCTGACGAACGTCCGTGCGTCCGGCAAGGATGACGCGGTTCTGCTCACCCCGCACATTAAGCTGACGCTCGAAAAGGCAATGAGCTACATCACGGATGAAGAGCTCGTCGAAGTGACCCCTCAGTCGATCCGCCTGCGTAAGCGCTGGCTCGACCCCAACGAGCGCAAAAAGCAGGAAAGGAAGCGCGAGGCCGAGCGTGAGGCCAACGTCGCATAGAGATTCTGCGGCTGGCGGCCGGTTGTACGTGCCTATTTTTCCCGAGTGGCCCGGGAAATCATCCTCTTGCGGCGCCCGCACCGCCGTCTCATATGCGTGGCAGCGATGAGGTGAAGCGCATCGCGATTCGTCGCTCGGAATGGCTGTGGCAGTCTCGCAATAAACGTCCCACTCCGCTCTGGCCCAGCCGCCAGACGGTAACAGCCCACGTCTTGACGACGAAAGTTCCCCAGACGCTTCAGGCAAGACCATTGGAGAAGAATTATGAATAAGCTGATCGTCGCCGCACTTGCGGTTACGTTGTCATCGGGCATGGCATTCGCCGACGAGAAGCCCTCAGCGGAGGAAGCAGAGAAGATCACTGCTACGCTCAAGGCTTGGGGCTGCTCGGGCGGAGAGTTCGAGAAAGAGAGCGAGGGCTCGGGAGTGTTCGAGGTCGACGACACCAAGTGCGCCGACGGCGCCCAGTACGACTTCAAGCTCGACAAAGACTTCAAGGTGATCAGCATCACCGCTGACTGATCCCCTTCGTCGGTCATGATCCAAACGCAGAGGCGGCTGCCCCATGGGGTGGCCGCTTTTTTTTCATCCGTCGCGCTGTGTTTAACAGATTGTGAGTGAACTTTGTACGTAATCGGATTATTCGATGATGGGGACACAAGCACCACCATGGGACATGAGACCTATTCCGCCGGCGAGCTATTGCTGGCCGACGAGCCTGCAGGGACGATGCGGCTCGGCTCGTACACGGGCTTTCACGCGCTCGTCCCGGTTATGATCGGCTTTTCCACGCCGCTCATTCTGTTTCTTGTGGCAACGCCATCGGCAGCCTCCGATGTGCGCTTTGTGGCGGCCGCATTTCTCGGACTGATCAGCGTCACCACAGCGGCTCTCTTTCTTCTGAGCTTGCTGAGACCCGGCATCACATTGGAGGCACACTTCGATCCCAAGCGGCGTGTCGCACGGTTCGTGCGCGCCGGACTGTTCGCCCACACCGTCTATTCGGTGCCCTTCTCCCGCATCCGGTCCGTGCGGGTCGAGACCGAGTACGACGACGACGGATATGCCTCCCTCCAGCCTCTCATCATCCTGGAGCCGCGGGAGCTGATCGAACTGCCGTCCTCCACAACGGGCGCTGACATCACCACACTACGGCGCATGATCGGGCTCGACTGAGACCATGCCGGGCGGGCACGCACCGCGGGCGTTTTGACAGGTCCTTCCCCCTGGCCTAAGGCTACGCTTCGCTCCCGCCGTGAGGCGCTCCCGACGTGACACTCGACATCAACGATCCCTCCCCTTCCAGCCTGGCTATTGCCATGCCCTGGCCCGACGGCGTCACCCCGACGGCCGAATACGAGGCGGCACGCGCTTATGCCAGCCAGCCGGGGGGGCATCTGTTTGTCACTGGCCGCGCGGGCTCGGGCAAATCCACGCTGCTGCGCTGCCTGCGCGATACCCTCACCCAGAATGCGATTGTTCTGGCTCCAACCGGGCTTGCCGCCGTCAACGTTGGAGGTCAAACGATACACTCCTTTTTCGGCCTGCCGCCGCGGCTCATCAGGCCGGACGACATCCGCCGCAGCCGCAATGGCCAAGTCATGCGGCGGCTGGATTACCTCATCATCGATGAGGTCTCGATGGTGCGCTCCGATCTGATGTGGGCGATGGACCAGTCTTTGAGGATCAATCGAGGACGGCCTCGTGAACCCTTTGGCGGCGTACGCCTCATCATGTTCGGCGATCTGCATCAGTTGCCACCCGTGGTGCAGGAGGCCGAAGTCGCCCAGCACCTCGAGAGCGAGTTCGGCGGCCCATTTTTCTTTACTGTGTCAGCGCTGCGGGAGGGTCTCGGCACGATGCTGGTGGAACTCGCGCACGTGTTCCGCCAGAGCGATGCTGATCTTGTCGATGTGCTCAACCGCATTCGAGAGGGCGACGTGGAAGACCACGATCTGGAGCTCTTGAATTCCTGTGTGCGTCCCGTTCGCACACTTGGACAGGGCGATGCCTATGTCATCCTCACGCCCACCAACGCCGCGGCACAACGCATCAATATGGCCTATCTGGACGCGCTGCCTTCCCGCTTGCATGCTTATGAAGCGGGCGTCACCGGCGAGTTCAGCGCCGCGGCACATCCCACCGACACAACGCTGCAATTGAAGACCGGCGCCAAGGTCATTCTCCTTCGCAATGATCCCGACCGCAGGTGGGTGAATGGCACCATCGCACGCATCTCGCGCCTCGCGGATAAGCAGGTCTGGGTCGATGTCGAGGGCCGGGAGTTCGAAATCGAGCCTGTCGCCTGGGAAAGCCGCCGGTACGCCTATGACAGCGCGCAGGAAAAAATCGTCGAGACCGTGCAGGGGACGTTCAAACAATTTCCCGTCCGGCTGGCCTGGGCACTCACCATCCACAAGGCCCAGGGCCTGACACTCGACAAAGTGTACATTGATCTCGGCCGGGGAACGTTCGCACACGGCCAAGCCTATGTCGCCCTCTCGCGCTGCCGGTCCCTGGACGGGCTTGCGCTGGCCCGCGCGCTTCGCCCCGGCGACATCCTCTTCGATCCGGCCGCCATGGGGTACCGCAGCCACTTTCCCGCGCTCTCGCCGACATGATTTCGCCCCATCCGCCCACCCCGTCCATCGACCCGAGCTTGACGCGGCGCACAATACCTTTTGTGTTATTTTCCAGCGTGTTGATTGAAAATTATGCACTGCGGCATTTTTGATGTTGCACCGCAACAAAAGTATGTTATGTTCATGTTCATCGAGCCGGTCGCGAGGCTCTGTTCCGCGAAATTCATCCGCGACACTCCGAGAGGTCCTCCCTCTCGGCCCGCATGCCCCAGAACAAGACCGCTCAATCAAGGATTATCGCCATGAACGACCAATTCACCCGCCAAGCCCAGGAAATGTTCAGCGCCGCCAAGGATGCACGCATCCCCGAGAACATCCAGGCGATCGCCGAAGACGGCGTTGCCAAGACCCGCGAAGCCTTCGACAAGATGCAGGCCGCCTCCAAGGATGGCGTCAAAACGCTGGAGAACGTGATGCTGACGGCTCAGGCCGGCGCCCGTTCGATCGGTGAGAAGGTCCTGCGCAACGTTGAGGTCAACACCGAGGCTGCTTTCGACGCTGCTGAGGCCATCGCCCGCGCCAAGACCGTTCCTGAGGTGCTGAAGCTTCAGACGAGCTTCCTGCAGCAGCAGATGACGGCCTCGGCCAACCAGACCAAGGAACTGTTCGAGCTGTCCGCAAAGGTTGCTCAGCAGACATTCGAGACGATGAATGCTGCTGCCGCCAAGTCGTTCGAGCAGATGAAGAAGGCTGGCTGATTTCACTCAGCGCGCCCCGCGAAGCTCTCAAGCCACGCGGATGACGATATCAAGCCCGGGAGCCTGCTCCCGGGCTTTTTTCGTGGCGGCTGCCGGGCATCATCATCACACCGCCACCTTGGCATGAAATTCGCTAATGTCGAGGCGGATGGGCGGTGAGCCGAGCGCATCGCAACCGGCGGGTCCGGCACAACAACGCCTCTTCGCGGCCGGTTTCGACAAGCCCAAAGCCCGGCAAATCAATGCGTCGTTGCGCGCAGGAGAGTGTGTCATGCTGGGTTGGCGGTGCGGGTTGTCGATCAGAAGCGCGAAGGCATCCGACTGTCATGCGCTGGCCGACGTCTTCGGCCAGTCCTGGCGCGGCGCCTATCGCGGCATCATTCCACATGCCCACCTGGAAAGCATCATCAGACGGCGTGGACGCAACTGGTGGCTCGCGGCGCTGCGCGGCGAGGAGCGGCCTATTGTGCTTGTCATCGACGATGTCGTTGCAGGCTACGCAACATTCGGACCCGCGCGCGGTGGCAAATCCGCGATGGGCGAGATCTATGAACTCTACCTCAGACCCGGCTATCAAGGCCTCGGCCTTGGCGAGCATTTGTTCGAAGCCTGCCGCAACGAGTTGGATGTACGCGGCTTCCAGGGGCTGATCGTGTGGGCCCTCGGCGATAACGATCGTGCAACCGAGTTCTATTGGCATCGCGGCGGCCGCCCCGTCGCGACCTCCCGTGAGCGCATCGGCGGGGTCGGCCTGGAAAAGATCGCGTTCGTCTGGCCGTGAGGGTCATCGGGCCGTGAGGTTCGTCTGGCCGTGAGAATTGACTGCCAGTTGAGCATGCTCTGGCCGCGCACGCGGCAGGCCGTTCAGGCAAACAGATCGAGTTGATCGGGGCTGCGGCTGCGAATGGGCAGCCGGCGGTGGCGGCTAGCATCGACGTGGTCGACGAGTTGCGGGTGCCGCTCTGCAAAAATGCTCAACGCGCGGGCACGGCTCGCGGGAAAGCGCAGTCCTTCCCAGATCTCATAAATGCGGCGAGGGTCGCAGTGATACCGGGCCAGCAAGTCCTTACGCCTCACGCGCAGCCACTTGGCAATCCAGATTTCGATCGCATCGGCTTCCGTGAGGACGCGAGAGGTGGCGAATGGCGAGACCACCTTGGGTCGGGAACGGACTTTGTAGGTCGACATGGACGCACTCGAGGGAACTTGACGTGAGACGCTAAACGGGATTGATCGCAGGGAACTCAAGCAAAGTTGTGGCCACACGGGTTGTGGCTGCACAGACGCCAGACCGACGAGCACATCTTGATCCTTTTTCCGGCAATCGACCTCAAAGACGGCCAGTGTGTCCGCCTGAAGCTCGGCGAAATGACTGAAGCTACGGTCTTCAACGACGATCCGGCCGACCAGGCAGCACAATTCGAGGCCCAAGGGTTTCGCTATCTCCACGTCGTCGATCTCAATGGCGCGTTCGCGGGCAAGCCCGTCAACGCCGCTGCCGTGGAGGCAATTCTCAAACGCGTTGCCATGCCCGTGCAGCTCGGCGGCGGCATTCGCGACATGGACACCATTGAGACGTGGCTCGCGAAGGGTGTCCGAAGGGTCATCCTGGGCACGGTCGCCGTGCGGGACCCCGATCTTGTAAGACAGGCGTGCCGCGCGTTTCCTGGCCGCATCGCCGTGGGGATCGATGCCAAGGGGGGACGGGTTGCAGTCGAGGGATGGGGCGAGACGTCCGATCTCAGCGCCATCGAGCTAGCGCGGCGCTTCGAGGACGCAGGCGTAGCGGCCATCATCTACACCGACATCGAGCGCGACGGCATTCTGAAGGGCCTCAATCTGCAGGCCACTGCGGCCCTGGCGCACGCGACCTCCATTCCTGTTATCGCATCGGGTGGCCTTGCCTCGCTCGACGACGTGCGCGCCCTGATGGAGCCCGCCTACCGCGGTCTGGAAGGCGCCATCACCGGTCGCGCACTCTATGACGGACGCATCGACCCCGCGGAGGCCTTGCGCATCCTGAGCGGTCCCTGAGCGATCGCCCTTTGCCGGCCTCGTCCGGCATTTTTGCGGGACGGCCGAAGGCAAACGCCGCGGCGCTCGCAACCCGCATAAGTCACGCTCAACATCCTCGATCGACCAAAACAGTCCAGATCAAGGTTTGACCTTGATCTCTATAGATTCTATAATTCGATCTCATTGAGCATCTCTCAGAAAATTGAATGTTGCCCCAGTCCAAGCGGTTGACTGTCGTGCGCAGAGGATCAGGATTTGGCCATGCTGAACTTAGGACAATCTGGTGTAATTCTGGAGAAGCCGGCGAAGAAGGCGAGATTTGACGACATCTATATTCAGAATGACCCGCGGGAATACTACAGAGTTCTTTATGGACTCGACTACATCATCCCAGGTCTTGCACGCAGCGTATTCCGTGACGTCGCTCGCTCCCTGGAACTGGAACGGGGCCGGCCGCTCACCGTACTCGACATCGGCTGCAGCTACGGGACCAACGGCATCCTGTTGCGCACGCCGCTGGACTTTCATCGACTGGCCCAGCGCTATGCCGACCTTGGAAACTGCGATGTGTCCGCCGAAAAACTGGCCGACCTTGATCGGCATTACCTTGCAAGCTGGCCGCGAGACGACATCCGGGTGATCGGTCTGGACGCATCCGAACCTGCAGTTCGCTATGCACAGAGCGTTGGCGCGATCGACGAGGGTATCACCGCCAATCTCGAGCAAGGCACCCTGACAGCAGATCAAAAGACCCTGTTGAAGCAGGTCGATCTCATCATCTCAACTGGCTGCATCGGATACGTGACCGACCGCACATTCCGGCAGGTGCTCGATTCAATCGACGGACCGCCTCCATGGGTCGCATCCTTTGTCCTGCGGATGTACCCTTTCGACCCGATCGAGACTGAGTTGGAGCGCCACGGCTTGACCACCGAGAAACTTCACGGTGTTACCTTCGTCCAGCGCCGTTTCCACTCTGCGGAGGAGTGCAACTCCGTCATTCAGGCGCTGAATGCGCGTGGGATCTCTTCCGAGGGCAAGGAAGATGATGGGCTCTACCATGCCGAATTCCTCTTGAGCCGCAGCATGGCAGAAGCGCAGTCCCGCCCGCTCGAAAACGTGATCACCATCACAACGGGCACGGATCACAGTTTTGGCAGGCGCTATCAGCGCGACCCCAGCAACAACCGTTTGCGTCTGGTGCGGTGATCCCCACGACCGCGACGCCGATCATGCACTCCATACGGCGCGATTACCGGGTGCGCCTTTAAACTCCGCGCTTCGACCGCCACCAGGCCATGAACTTCTGGCGATAGAGGCGCACGATCGGAATGTCGTAGGCAAGCACGGCAACTCCGAGCGGGATCATCCAGAATCCCAAAACCGGCAGAAATCCAAGAAAGCCCCCGATAATGAGCACAATGCCGATGGCAATCCGCGCCGGTGCCCAGTCCGGTAGCGTGAAGCTGTAGCTGCCAAGTCTGATCGTTCGCGCCATCCCGTTCCTTTGTTCCAAAGCCCAGCGCGCCGGCGCCGGCGCCGTCTGTCTAACCGCACAACCGAGCGACACTGCTGCATTGACCCTATGTGTCCCGTCTGACCCGGTCAAATCGGGGGCGCGATCGGGCGCACGCCGGCACCTCCCCCACCCCATGAAAGTTTGAGCTAATTCGGCAGCGAAAGCCCTGGACCCTCAACACCTCCTATTCATTATTCTATCTTAGATTGCAGAATGAGGATTCATCAATCGGGTGGCACAATGCAGCAACTGGCAGTTCGGACGTTCAGGCCGTCGGCGATCGAATGGGCAACGCCCCATACCGCCGATGCCGCCCCCCGCCACGCCCCGTCGATATTCCAGGAGACCGTGACCTCCGAGGTCCACGCACTGGCGGTGGCGATCGCGGTCGTGACGAGCGCGGCCAACTCTCTGGCCGACTGGCGTACGACGATCAGCCCTGCCGACGTGGCGCGCTTTGCTCCCCACTGGCGCCCCCTCAGCGCCATGATGACCTTCAGCCGCGACACCGACAGTCTCGGCGCGGCGCTCACCACAGCACTTGACGATTTCATCGGCCAGATCGACGAGGCCAATGATGCCCTGACGCGCTATCTCGACGACGCGGAGGTTCTCGGTGAACCAAGGGCGGGTGCGCTGCACGCCCTGCAGATGCAGTCGGGGTGGAGACGGCTGTGCGGAGAAACCCGCAACATGCTGATCGAATTCGACGATGACCTGACACGGGGGCTGCCCGAGCTTTACCTCCAAAACAGCCGGGTCGTGTGCGCTTTGCTCACAGGTGCAGCCAGCGGCATGCGGCCCTGCCTCGACGCTGAAGGACGCCTCTACGTTCCCGAATTGCCGCAGAAGCGCCGATGGCCGCGCCGCGCCGTCCTGGAGCCCTGCCTCGTGCGCGCTGGTTCGACGTGTCAGATGTCGTTCGTCCGGGACGCTTCGTGTGGCGGATTGGGGCTCGACCGGATTTCCGGATTGCGGCGCGGAGATGTTGTGGAGGTCGAGATGGGATCGGGCCGCCGCTTCCAAGGCACGATCGCCTGGGCAGCCGACACCACGGCGGGCGTGCATTTCGACGCCGTTCTGCCAGCCGACGATCCCCTCATTGCCATTTAGAAGCCTGGGCCAAATGATGCCTAGAGCCCCCGGCCAGACGCTACGGAGCGGCCGGCGCGGCGGGGGCGCCTTGGAAGAAGGTTCAACATCGGGTGCGGTTCACAGGCCGCCGATGAAAGCGGCAAAGGTCTCGGAACAAAAATGTTGCGTCAGCCGGAACCAACAGACTTCGAGGATGCTGCTTGGCAGGGAAATGGCGCCCCGTAGGGGAATGGCGCTCTCCATTTATATCAATCTTCTAGCTGAAGGTTGGACACTAAGCCGTCCCACTCAATCATTGGGCTTTCCACCCGTGAGTGTCCAACTTACTGGGCCTAGTGCGCCGCACCAGTCGCTAGCGTGCGGGATGACGCACTGGAGCCGGCAGCTCGGTGGCATTAGCGCTGATTGCTACATGATTTCGTAAAATCTGGAGACTTTACATGGGTGGGATGGGCTCGGGCCGATGGGGAAGCGGACGAGGCAAAGCTG
>CAZZPH010000039.1:0-14636 GCA_964655725.1 uncultured Hyphomicrobium sp. | reverse complement strand
CGTCGAACACGGTCGGCTCGACGAAGAACCCGCCACTATCTTGGCGCACACGCGCGCCACCAAGGCTGAGTGCGGCACCTTCCGACGTGGCCGTGGCGATGTAGCCGAGAACCGTGTTCATCTGGCTCTCGGATACCATCGCGCCGAAGTTGGTCGCAGGCTCGAGAGGATCGCCCGGCTTGAAGCCCTTCGCGGCGCTGATCAGCTTTTCGAGGAACGCCTCGCGGATGCTCTCATGCACCAGAAGCCGCGAGCCCGCCGTGCACACTTCACCCTGGTTATAGAAGATGCCGAAAGCGGCGTGCTGGGCGGCGGCGTCCAGGTCGGGGCAATCGGCGAACACGACGTGGGGCGACTTGCCGCCAAGCTCCAGGCTGACGCGCTTCAGGTTGCTGTCGGCAGCGTACTTCATCAACATGCGCCCAACAGGACCAGACCCCGTGAACGTCAGCATATCGACGTCCATATGCAAGGCGATCGCCTTGCCGGCGACCGAGCCCTTGCCGGTGACGACGTTCAAAACGCCTGCCGGAACGCCGGCCTCCAAGGCGAGTTCGCCGAGCTTGAGGGCCGTCATGCTGGTGAGTTCGGCCGGTTTCAGGACGATCGAGTTGCCCATGGCGAGGGCCGGCGCCACCTTCCACATCGTCAGGTGGATGGGGAAGTTCCACGGCATGATCGCGCCGATGACGCCGAGCGGCTCATGGACGGCATAGGAGAAGCGGTCTGCGGTCTCGGGGCCGACCTCGCCATGCACCTTGTCGAGCGCTTCGGCATAGTAGCGCAGCGTGCGGATTGCGGAGGGGACGTCGAACGACGTCGTGTCGCGAATGGGTTTGCCGGAATCGAGGCTTTCCAGCAGCGCCAGCGCTTCCAGATCGCGCTCCATCAGGTCTGCCAGACGGAACATGATCCGCTTCTTGTCGCGGTAGTGGAGTTTGCGCCAGCGATGATCCTCGAAGGCGGCCCGGGCCGCGGCTACGGCGTCGTTCACATCCTCCTCGCCGCACAGCGCGATGCTGTTCAGCTTCAGCCCGTTGCGCGGAGAGATGTTGTCGAAGGTCGCACCGGAACGGCTCGGCACGAGCTTTCCGCCGATCACCGCGAGATGGGGAAGCGCGATCGTTCCGGCGAGCTTCTCGAAATGGGCGAGCGAGGTCATGTCCATCCTCCTCAGGCGACGCGAGCATACCACTGATGGTCGAGAGCGGTCACGACGCGCTCGAAATCGCGCCGTTCGGTCTCTTTCATCTGGGCATAGACTTTCTGAAAGGTGGGGCCAAAAGTGTCGCGGACGACGTGAGAGGCCTGGAATTGCGAAAGCGCGTTGACCCAGGCGGTGGGCACCTTCAGCGCCTCGCCATCCTCGGCGTTACCCTCGCAGGCGGTGCCGGGGTCGAGCCGGTTGGCGAGGCCATGGCGGATGCCAGCCAGGATGCCGGCGACGACGAGATAGGGATTGGCGTCGGCGCCCGCGATGCGGTGCTCTACCCGCGTCGCGTTGGGCGAGCTGTTGAGGACACGCAGCGATGCTGTGCGATTGTTATAGGCCCAGTGGGCGGCCATGGGCACATAGGACTTCGGCTGATAGCGCCGGTAGGCATTGGCCGATTGCGACCACACGGCCATGAAGTCCCCCATCGTCTCGCGCAGGCCTCCAAGAGCATGACGGAACAACGGGGATATCGGCTCACCGGCAAAGACGTTGTGTCCCTTGCCATCGACAAGGCTGACGTGCACGTGCATGCCCGAGCCCGACCAGTCGTGATGGGGCTTGGCCATGAAGGTCGCCTCCAGCCCGTGAATGCGGGCGGCGGCTTTGACGGCGCGCTTGAGAAGCAACCCGTCGAGGGCTGCGGCTGCGGGGTCCTTCTTGTGCTTCAGGTTGATCTCGAATTGGCCGGGACCTGCTTCCTGCAACACGGCATCGACCGGCAAGCCCTGCGTCTCGGCGATGCGATAGATATCGTCGATGAAGGGCGCGACCGCATCCAGCTCCTCGAACTGGTAGAGCTGCTGCCAGTCGGGATCTTCGACGAGACCGCCCGGTGTCTTGAGTTCGAACCGCCCGTTCGGGGATGCGGAGGCGATGTAGAATTCCAGCTCGACGGCGCTCACCGGATGGAGATCCTGGTCCGCCAGCGCTGCGGCCTGACGCTGGAGAATGCGGCGCGGATCAAGCCCGCCGTCGTCCTCCACCGGCACCATCACGCCCTGGGCGTGTGTGGTGTCTGCGATGCTGACGGGGGCCAGCGTCTCGGCGAGAATGCGGAATTGAAGGTCCGGGTCGCCCGTCTCCCAGAGCCGTCCCGTCTCCTCCACGCAACTGCCGCGCATGTCCATGATGTAGCAGGTGGAGGGCACCATGAAGCCCTTTTCGGCAAAGCCGGGAAGATCGGAGGCGCGGATGCGCTTGCCGCGCCCGATCCCGTTGAGATCGTGCATGAAGATGTCGACCCATTGCACGGTTGGGTGCTGCGCCAGGAAGTCCCGCGCCTCTTTGGCTGTGAGATAGCGTTCGGTCATGAAAAGTCGGCTCCTACGGCTGTACCAAAGCGCCGGAACAGCTTGACCGATACCGGGTTCTCGGTGGCGCGCCACTCCGGGTGCCACTGAACACCCAGACAGAAGGGATGATCGTCAGGTCCGCGAACGGCTTCCACGAGACCGTCCTTGGCAAAGGCTTCAGGTGTCAGGGAGGGCGCGAGCGTCTTCAGGCCCTGACCGTGGAGGGAATTGACCATGATCTCATCCTCTCCGATCCAGTCTCTGAGCCTGCCCGTCAGATCGATCGGGTGCCTTGGGCCCCATCGCTCTTCCAGGGTGAGCTCTTTGCGCTCACGATGGTCGTCGTGTCCCTCCTGCTCGTGGACAGCCTGATGCAGCGTGCCGCCGAGTGCTACGTTCAATTCCTGGTAGCCACGGCAGATGGCCAGTGTCGGGATCTTGCGTTCGATCGCGGTCCGGATGAGGGGTAGCGTCACGGCATCGCGGGCCGGGTCCAAGGCTTCCGGCAGGGCGGGGGCCTCCTGGCTGTAGTGCGCGGGATGGACGTTCGATGGAGAGCCCGTCAGCATGATGCCGTCCGCTACGGACAGAACGGCCTCGATATCCACGAGCGCCTCCTGCAGCGGGATGAGCAGAGGCTGGCAGGCGGCCACCTGCGCCACCGCGGCCGAATACCTCCGGCTCACCGCATCGAAGGTGTAGCTGTCGATGGTCTTCGTGCAGCAGGGGATGACCACGATCGGGCGGCTCATGCGGCGATCTCTCCGGCGACATCGGCCAGAGTCAGATCGAGGACCTTGGCGATGATCTCTTCGGCCTCGGCGAAGTTCTCCTCCGTCCAGCTGAGCGGCGGCGCGCACACCATGGTGTCGTAGAGCGCACGCATGATGAAGCCGTTGCGGAAGAAGTGATCGCGGCAGATGAGGCCGACGCGGCCGGGATCGGAAAAGCGCTGGCGCGTCTTCTTGTCGGCGACAATCTCAATGGCCCCCAGCATGCCTGCGGAACGCACCTCGCCGACCAGCGGGTGGTCCTTGAAGCGGGCGAGCATGCGGGCAAGACGCGGACCGGTCGTCTCCTTGACACGCGGCACGAGGCGCTCGCGTTCCATGATGTCGAGGTTGGCGAGTGCCACCGCGCACGCCACCGGATGACCCGAGAACGTGTAGCCGTGATTGAAGTCGTCGTCGTGGTTCATGAGCGCGTCGACGATCATGTCGTCGACGATCACGCCGGACAGCGGGATGTAGCCGGACGTTGCCGCCTTGGCGAACGTGATGATGTTGGGGCGAATACCGTAGTGCTCGGAGGCAAACCAGGTGCCCAGCCGGCCGAACCCGGTGATCACCTCGTCGGCGAGGAACAGGATGCCGTACTTGTCGATGATCTTCTGCACTTCCGGCCAATAGTTATCAGGAGCGATCTTGACGCCGCCCGCACCCTGCACAGGTTCTCCCGCGAAGGCTGCGACGTTCTGAGGCCCGACGCGCTGGATTTCCTCCTCGAGCGCGCGTGCGGCGCGAAGTCCAAGCTCTTCGGGTGTTTCGCTCCCAATCGCTTCCCCGAACCAGTAGGGGTCCATCACGTGGCGGAAGCCCTCGTAGACGGGATAGCTGTGCTGATGGACGTGGCTCATGCCACCCATGGAGCCCGCCGCGATCGTCGAGCCGTGGTAGGCGTTCTTACGGCTGATGATGATGCGCCGCTTGGGCTCACCTTTCAGATACCAGTAGTGGCGGATGAGGCGGATTGCGGTGTCGTTCGATTCCGAACCCGACGAACCGAAGAACACCTGGTTCAGGTTTCCAGGTGCGATCTCTGCGAGCCGGCGTGCCAGTTCGATCGCCATCGGGTTCGATGTGCGGAAGAACGTATTGTAGAACGGCATCTCCTGGAGCTGGGCGTAGGCCGCATCCGCGAGTTCCTTGCGGCCATAGCCGATCGCTGTCGTCCACAGGCCCGACATGCCGTCGAGAATGCGATTGCCTTCACTGTCCCAGATGTAGGGACCTTCGGCCCGTGTGATGATGCGGACGTCACCCTTCCCGCGCAGCGACTGGTGATTGGTCATCGGGTGGAGATGATGACGCGCATCCAGCTCCCGCAGCTGGGCAGTGGTGTAGGCATTCGACATTTGGATGGTCTCCAGCTCGAGTGTGACCCCGTGGGCCCGGCGATTAAGGCTGGAGGGCTCCCGGTGGTGTGTAGCCGACGCGGGCGCAAAGGCGCAGCATCTCCGCCTTGCGGCAAAGGGCGTTGAACATCGCCAGGGGGACGAGAGTGTGCCGGATTGCAGTCATCACGTTCGCCCTCCCTTATCTGGGGTTGCCAGTTGGTAAAGCCAGCTCGCTGAAGCCAGCTCTCTGAAGCCTGTTCGCGGACGCCAGCTTGCGCGGCGCTGGCATAGTTCCCGGTCGACACTGGATGCGTCAAGGGTGCCGCGACGGCCCATCCTAGCGCGCCGAGGCCCCTTTACATTCGCGCACGGTTCCATCACATGTTATGATCTACGCCGTAGAAGTGTCAAGGCCCCGACGTGAAAAAAGCAAGACCTCATCCCCGTGCCCCCCGCGGTTTGGATCGCGCCGCGATCCTGGACGACGCCTTCGCGCTTCTGGCGCAGGAGGGGGAGGCCGGCTTTTCGATCCGCAAGCTGGCAGCCGCGATCGGTGTCGATCCGATGACGGTCCTGCACCATTTCGGATCCAAAGAGGAATTGCTGCGCCAGATCGCCGACCGTGCGTTGGGCTCGATCAAGGTTCCGCAGGCGACAGGGTCGTGGCAGGGCGATCTTCGTGCCGTGGCTGGGGCCTACAGGACGCTGGCCCATCGCTATCCGCGGCTGTTTCATCTGCATTTCCGGTTCCACGCGACGGGTCCGGCGGATCATGCGTCGAGCGAACTGGTCTATAGGGCGATGTTGGAGGCGGGGCTGCCGCGTGTCGAAGCAGCGGGGCTGGGGCTTGCCTTCTATGCGTTCGTGCTGGGGTTCGCACAGGCCGAGATCGGCGGATTGCTGCGGCCGCTCGACGGGGCGGAGGAGGCCGAGATCGCGGCTCTCGATGCGTCAGCCTTTCCGGCCACGCGCGCGCTTCTGCCGGCCTTTCGGACCCTGAAGTCGGATGCCGCCTTCCGATCGGCCATGACGGCGTTCATCGAGGGCGTGGAGCAGAGTGCCGGCAAACCGCGCCGCAGAGAGGGCACGCCGCGCAGTGGCTCTCAGGTCTTGTCGTCGAAGACGTAGCCCGCACCCCGCACGGTGCGGATGGGATCGGTTTCAGATCCCCTCACGATGGCTTTGCGCAGCCGGCCGACATGGACATCGACTGTGCGCTCGTCCACCTCTGCATCGCGCCCCCACGTGCCGTCGAGAAGTTGCGAGCGGCTCTGGACCCGGCCGATATTCTCCATGAATTGCTCAAGGAGGCGGTATTCCGTGGGTCCGAGGTTGACCGGGCGGCCGAAGCGGGTCACGCGGTGGGCAACACGATCCATCCGGATCCCGTTTCCTTCCAGAATATCGGCGATCCTCTCAGGCGCCGAGCGGCGCAACAGCGCGTTGACGCGTGCGACCAGTTCGGAGACCGAGAACGGTTTGACGACGTAGTCGTCGGCGCCAGTCTGCAGGCCGCGAATACGGTCGGCCTCCTCGCTGCGCGCCGTCAGCATGATGATGGGGAGCGCCCGGGTCTCGGGCCGGGCACGGATTTGCCGGCAGACTTCGATCCCTGCCAGCCCAGGCAGCATCCAATCGAGGATGACGATGTCGGGCCGCTCCTCGCTGACAATCATCATGGCGTCGGCGCCCGTTGGAACAGCGACGACGGCATAGCCCTCTGCTTCGAGGTTGTAGGTCAGGAGCGTGACGAGTGTTTCCTCGTCCTCCACGATCAGGACTTTGGCCGGCATGCGGTTGGTCTCGTTACCTTTCTCACTCCGGGGTCGATATGAGCGTGGAACTGGTCAGGTCGTATTTGGGGCGATCGCCCTCGGGTGGATGCCCACTGGTAACGTAGGTGACCGTTTCGGCGATGTTGGTGGCGTGGTCGCCGATGCGCTCCAGATTCTTGGCGACGAACAACAGATGGGTGCACAGGCCGATGTTGCGCGGATCTTCCATCATGTATGTGAGCAACTCGCGGAACACGGAGTTGTAAACCGCATCGAGCTTCTCGTCGTTGTGCCAGACGGTCATGGCCCGGGCGGCATCACGCGCTGCATAGGCGTCGAGCACATCCTTCAGCTGGCGCGCAGCGAGTTCGACCATATGGGCCAGACCGGTGAGCAGCGCCTTCGGGTGGTTCTCCCCCGACACGGCCAGCGCGCGTTTGGCGATGTTCTTGGCCAAGTCGCCAATTCGCTCCAACTCGCCGGCAACCTTGAGGACAGAAATGATCTGACGCAGGTCGTTGGCCATCGGCTGGCGGCGCGCGATCATCGCGATCACCTGCTCCTCCAGCTCCTTATGGATCCGGTCGATTGTCGCGTCGCTGGCCACGGTGGCCTCGGCGCGCTTCGGGTTGTGGCTTTCCAGTGCCGAGAACGACTCGCCCACCAATTGCTCCGCGAGCCCACCCATCTGGCCGATCCTGGTATCCAGGATCATGAGTTCCTGCTCGTAGGATTTGACAATATGATCGGACATTCTTTGGTCTCCTCGGCCGGAATGTGGATGGCAGCGTAGTAGAGTTGCCTGGGTCAGGCTCCGGAAGTTCCGGCAGTGATGTCTGACGCGCTGGGCGGGATGTCGTCGACCCTTCGTCGATGCCTGATACGTAGGACGACCGGTTTGCCCTATCCTAAGTGGTACTGCCCGTGGCGGTTCGCGAGTGTCATACGCATCTGGCTGGTTCGGCCGACTTTCGTGAGGCACGTCATACCAGGGGGCGCACGACATTGGCTGGCCGGAGCTTTAAGCCTCTGCGGCAAATCTTTTATGACAATATAACCGTCTGTTATTAAATGTAAAAATATTAGGCTCTGGTCCAGGATTGGGTCGGCGGCCCTACGCGGTGCCGCCCGGCACGGCGTCGAGCGTGACGGTAAATGTCGATCCTTTGCCCAGCTCGGAGGTGATCTCCAACTCGCCGCGGTGCCGATTGAGGATGTGCTTGACGATCGCCAGTCCCAGACCCGTGCCGCCCTTCTCCCGGCTGCGGGCGGCATCGACCCGGTAGAAGCGTTCGGTCAGGCGGGGCAGATGTTCCTTGGCAATGCCAGGTCCATTGTCGCGCACTGTGATCTCTACCGTCGCGCGCCGTGACGGTGTCGTGACGGTCCGCCGCTGCACACCGATGTCGACCCGGCCGCCAGCATGTCCGTACTTAATCGCGTTGTGCACGAGGTTCTGGACCACCTGTTCCAACTCGTCACGATCGCCACGCACCACGCACGGTACGCCAGGGGCCTGCAGGTGCACACTCACGCCGGCTTTGGCTGCCAGGGGTTCCAGCCCCTTGAGGGCATCACGCACGATGGCGGTGATCTCGACGGGAGCCTCCGGGTAGAGATGGGCGCGCATCTCGATCCGGCTCAGCGACAACAGATCATCGAGGATCCGGTTCATCCGCCCGGCTTGAGCTTCCATGATCGCCAGGAAGCGCTGCCGCGCGTCCTCGTCGTCGCGTGCTGACCCTTGAAGTGTCTCGATGAAGCCCTTGATGGAGGCGAGCGGCGTGCGCAGCTCATGGCTGGCGTTGGCAATGAAATCCGATCGCAATTGCGTGAGCCGTGAGTGCTCACTCATATCGCGGAACTGCAGCAGTACCGAGAGTGTGCCCGCGATGGGCGTTGCGGTTACGATCAGTTGCCGGTCGAAGGGTAATCGCTGGGCAATTTCCGCGCTGGCCGCCTGTCCGGCTGCGGTGGCGCGATCGATTGCGGCGTTCAATTCGGGAGCGCGGCTGATCAGGGCGAGGGGCTGGCCTTCCGCAATGGAGGGAAACAAGTCGCGGGCGGACCGATTGTGCAGGGCGATCCGCTGGCTTTCGTCCAGCAGGACCGCGGGAAGTTCCAGGGCGGAGATGATGGTATGAAGGCTGCGCATGTCGGGTTGCTTGCTCCCCGATTTCTTCTCTGTCCGCTCCACTTGGGTCACGGAACCACGCGCCAGCATAAAGCCCAGTAGGCCTCCTGCGACAAATGCCGCGACCAGCATCGGTGCCTGGAGAGCACCCTCAGTGAGAGTGGCTGCGAGCCCGACGAGCAGCACGCCGCCGGCGAGTGCCACGGTAAATGGGGAGCGTGCGTTGAGATAGGCGGCCAGCTTGGACATGCCCTCAGAATAGAGCGAACCCGTCCTCTCCGCCACCGCGACACCATCGCACGACCCCCGTGTCACAATTCAGTCCGGCGCAACCGCAGCGCATTGGCTATCACACTGACAGACGACAGTGACATCGCTGTTGCGGCGAGGACCGGAGACAGCAGCCAGCCGAACACCGGATACAGCACCCCTGCCGCAATGGGCACGCCGGCGGCATTGTAGAGAAAGGCGAATGCGAGGTTCTGCCGGATGTTTAACAGCGTGGCGGCCGACAGGCGCCGTGCCCGGACGATGGCATTCAGGTCCCCCTTGACCAGGGTCACGTCCGCCGTCTCGATGGCGATGTCGCTGCCGGTCCCCATGGCGATGCCGACATCCGCCGCTGCCAGCGCGGGCGCGTCGTTGATGCCATCACCCGCCATTGCGACAACCCGCCCTTGGGCCTGCAGGTTGCGGATTGTGTCAGCCTTGGCATCGGGAAGAACACCGGCGATGACGGTTTCAATACCCAGTTCGCGGGCGACCGCGCTCGCGGTATGTGCGCTGTCTCCCGTCAGCATCACAATCTCCAACCCCAGGCCCTTCAATGTCGTCAGTGTTTCCTGCGCTTCGGCTCTCACGAGATCTTTGACACCGATGACAGCAGCAGGTGAACCATCGATCGCCACGAGCACGGCCGTTGTGCCATCGCGGCGCAAGTCATGCGCGCGGGCTTCGAGCTGATCTGTCTCGATCCGCTGGTTGTTCAGGAAGGCGGCGTTGCCAATGACGATGTGCCGGCCCTCGACCTGCCCTCCAACTCCGAACCCCGGGCTCGCCGCGAAATCATCGACCGCAGGCAGCACCAGACCCTGGTCGCGCGCCGCGGCGACGAGGGCGCTTGCGAGGGGATGTTCGCTGGCCTGCTCCAACGCGGCTGACAGGCGCAGGATATCAAGGGCTGCAAACCCATCGCGCGGATCGATGACGGACAAAACGGGCTTGCCTTCGGTGAGGGTGCCAGTTTTGTCCAGAACGAGTGTGTCGACGGCTGCCAGCCGCTCGAGCGCCGCGGCGTCCCGCACCAGCACTCCTGCTTCAGCACCCCGTCCGAGGCCGACCATGATCGACATCGGTGTCGCCAGTCCCAGGGCGCACGGGCAGGCGATGATCAAGACGGAAACGGCGGCGAGCAGTGCGAAGGCAAAGCGTGGTTCAGGACCAAGCGCCATCCAGGCCGTGAAGGCGAGGGCTGCGATCATCAGCACCAGCGGTACGAACCACGCGGCGACCTGATCTGCGAGTTTCTGTGCAGGCGCACGGCTGCGCTGGGCGCTCGCCACCAGGGCGACGATGCGGTTCAGCATCGTGTCACGGCCGACCTTCTCCGCTTCGATGAGCAGTGTTCCGGTCTGATTGAGAGTTCCAGAAATGACCTGATCACCCGGCCGTTTCGCAACGGGCAGCGGCTCACCCGTCACCATGCTTTCATCAATGGTGCTGGCGCCTTCGACGACACGGGCATCGACCGGGATGCGCGCGCCCGGCTTGATGCGCACACGGTCTGCGATGCGCAAGACCTCGAGGGGCACTTCGCGCTCGCTCCCATCGGCGCCGACGCGGATGGCCGTAACGGGCGCCAGTCTCAACAGCGCCCGCAGCGCCCCGCTGGTGGCCGCACGGGCCCGCAGTTCCAGGACCTGGCCGACGATGACGAGTGTTGTGATGACCGCGGCGGCCTCGAAGTAGACGGGCACCAGGCCATCGGCTGATCTCATCGCGTCAGGGAACAATCCGGGTGCGAGCGTGGCGGCGAGGCTTGCGCTCCATGCCACACCTGTTCCGATGGCAATCAGCGTGAACATGTTGAGGTGGCCTGTGCGGAGCGACTGCGCACCACGCACAAAAAACGGAGAGCCGAGCCAGAGTACGACGGGTGTTGCGAGCAGAAGCTGAAGCCACTGCAAGGCCGCAGGCGGAATGTCGCGTGCCGGCCCGAATATGTGCGCGCTCATGTCCAGCGCCACGATCGGAATGGTCAGCGCCGCCGCGGTCCACATGCGCCGCGTCATATCCGTCAGTTCGGGATCGGGGGCGTCGTCGAGGCTGATCTCCTCCGGCTCCAGAGCCATTCCGCATATGGGGCATGCGCCTGGCCCGATCTGGCGGACCTGCGGATGCATGGGACAGGTATAGGTTGCGCCCTCCCGCACCGGGGGAGCCGGTGCCCGCTGCCCGGCAATGTAACGGTCAGGATCGGCGAGAAATTTCGTCCGGCAGCCAGGGCAGCAGAACACGTAGGTTGTTCCTGCGTGTTCGACGCGATGGGGTGCCGTTTGCGCGTCGACCTGCATGCCGCACACCGGATCGCGGGCCGGACTTTCCTGATGGCCGCCGTGACAGCAGGACGGCGTGGCTTGTGTGCCGGATTGAGAGCTGTCGATGTGCGGATCGCCGGTCATTGCGATGTTGACCACTGTCATGGAATGCAACCCTTGTGAAGGGACCGGGCTGCTGGCGTTCATCAGTCTATGTCATCAGCGCAGAAATGCCCTTCCAGACCACGAAGGCGCCGACCGCGGCGACAACTCCAGCGAAGACCAGGGTCAATTGGCGGCGCTGTGCGGCCAGACGCCCGGCAAGCCAGCGGCCTGCCGCGCCGCCGATGATGCCACCTGCAACGAACACGGCAACCAGTCGCCAGTCGACGAGACCTGAGAGGGCGTAGTTGCCCGCTGTCGTGAACCCAAACGCCGCCACGGACACCAGGGACGATGCAATGGCATTGATCAGAGGCATGCCGGTCGCAGCAATGATACCCGGTACGACCAGGAATCCGCCACCGATACCGAAAAAGCCTGACAGTGTTCCAACCAAGGCGCCGTAGCCCAGCAACAGGGGCGCCAGTTGGGGTGCGCTCTGGCGCGTCAGGCGGACATCGGGATTGCCCTCCTCGCCAGGTTTCAGGAACGTGGCGACCGCCACCGCCAGCATGAGCAGGCCGAAAAGCAGAAGCAGCCGTTCGCCGTCAAAACTTTTGCCGATTGTGGAGCCAAGTGCAGCGCCTGCAATCCCGGCCAGCGCGAAGACGAGCGCGCAGCGCCACTTGACGCGGCCGGAGCGGGCATGGCCAGCGAGATTGGCCAGAGCACTCAATGCGACCGCAACGGCGCTCGTGCCGATTGCGACGTGTGGAGATGCCACGCCGACACCATAGACGAGCAGAGGCACGGCCAGGATCGATCCGCCCCCACCGATGAGGCCCAGCACGAAACCAACGATGCCGCCCGACCCGAAACCTGCAATGTCCTGAAATTCGATCACGTCCCATCACGCGCTGGGGTGGCGGTGCCTGCGGCTGCCGCGATACGCGGAGCAAGGCCGCGCATATCGTAGCCGGCCGCTAAGGCGGTCCCAATGATCTCCTCGAGTGGAGCGCGCCCGGCCTGTGCGAGGCTCCACAACGCGGTGCAGCGCGTGCCTGACCGGCAGTAGGCGAGGACAGGAGCGGGCAATTCGTCGAGAGCCTCCCGGAAACGCCCGGCGGCCTCTTCGGGAACCGGTGCTCCTGACGAGATGGGAATGAAGCGGATCTGGAGCCCGTGCTGGCGGGCCTCCTCGGCAATCCGTTCAAAATCCGGTTGCCCGAACTCCTCGCCATCGGGTCGGTTGCAGATCATGGAGCGGAACCCTGCCTCCGCAATGGCCTCCACGTCAGAGGGTTCGATCTGGCCTGCGACGGAGATGGCGTCGGTCAGTTTGCGAATGCTCACGGGTGTCACTCTCTTGCTGGGCTCAGTCGCGCTAGAGCTTCCAGGCCGGCCACGTTCTATGCTCACAGTTCGTTGACGGGAACCTTGAGAAAGCGCTTTCCGCTCTCGTCGGGCTCGGGCAGGTTGCCGCCGCGGATGTTGACCTGGATCGAGGGGATGATCAACTGCGGCATGCCAAGGGTGGCGTCACGCGCCGTCCGCATCGCCACGAACTCGTCTTCGGTCACGCCATCGCGCACGTGGATGTTGCTGGCCCGCTCCTCCGCGACCGTCGTTTCCCATGTGATGTCACGGCCGCCGGGTGCGTAGTCGTGGCACATGAAGAGGCGTGTCTGGGGAGGCAGCTCCAGGACGCGCTTGATCGACCGGTACAACACGCGGGCGTCGCCACCGGGGAAGTCGGCGCGCGCTGTCCCCCCGTCGGGCATGAACAGCGTATCGCCGACGAACGCCGCGTCACCGATGACGTGCGTCATGCAGGCGGGAGTATGGCCCGGTGTGTGCATCGCGAACGCGGTCATCGACCCGATGGTGTAAGTATCGCCGTCGGTGAACAGGCGGTCGAACTGGCTGCCGTCACGCTGGAACTCGGTGCCTTCGTTGAAGATCTTGCCGAAGACATCCTGCACGATGCGGATGTTCTCGCCGATGCCGAGACGGCCGCCGAGCTTTCCTTGGATGTAGGGCGCGGCCGAGAGATGATCGGCATGCGCGTGGGTCTCGATCAGCCATTCGACCTTCAAGCCGTTTTTCTGGATGTGGTCGATGATCCGGTCGGCCGACTGGTAGCTGATGCGTCCTGACGCGTAGTCGAAGTCCATGACGCTATCGATGACGGCAATGGACGCGGATGCAGGATCCTTGACGACATAGCTGACGGTGTTCGTCGCCTGGTCGAAGAAGGCGGTGACGTCAGGCTTGACCGACAGATCGGTGGGATGAGGCAGGGACATGTGAGGGTCCTCTATCAGGAGTGGTTCAAGCTGGGGAGAGCTTGGGGGTGGTTGGCTTGGCGGTCAGCATGCGGCCGGCCCACATGCCGGCGAGCATGCTGGCGAAGAAGACGAACGTCCCTGTCTCGCCATAGGCGAGGGCGGTGACGGCGGGTCCTGGGCAATAGCCCACAAGCCCCCAGCCTACGCCGAAGAGTGCGGCACCCCCAAGCAGGGGCCGGTCGATCGTCTTGGCTGCTGGAACGTGAAAGCAGTCCTCCAGGACAGGCTTGGGGCGTGCCAGCACGAGGCGGTAGCCGAGTGCGGTCGTGGCGACCGCACCCGCCATCGTCAAGGCGAGGCTTGGATCCCAGGCCCCCGTGATGTCGAGGAAGGCCAGCACCTTGGCGGGATTGGCCAGACCCGACACAACGAGGCCCAGACCGAACAGAATGCCAGACGCGAGAAAAGCAAGGTGCACCATGATCAGCCTCCCAGTCCGTGCCGCATGATGAACACGGTCACGATCGCTGTGGTCATGAAGGTTGCCGTCGCCGCAAGCGAGCGTTTCGAGAAGCGTGCAAGTCCGCAAACACCATGACCGCTGGTGCAGCCACTTCCCATCACGCTGCCCAATCCGACGAGCAGCCCGCCTGCGACGATCACCGGCAGACCGGCCGCAAGGTGGTGCTCCGGCGTGGCCCCGGTAGCGGCCATGTAGAGAAGGGGTGCTGCGATGAGGCCCGCCACGAAGGCGAGCCTCTGGCCTGTGAGCCCATCGCCGTAAGGCGGCAGCAGGCGCGATACGAACCCACTGACGCCGGCAATCCGGCCGACAGTGGCCATCATCACGACGGCGGCAAGTCCGATCAGCACGCCTCCCATCAGTGAGGCGAGCGGAGTGAAGGTCGTTTCAGGTCCCAACTTTGATCTCCAGGTCAGAATTTCACAGCATAATCATGAGAGCAGCCGCGACCGCGGCCGCGCCCCAGATCAGCGTGTTGATGAACATCCGCAGGATCTGGCCGTGCTCACTGTCCCGGGCGACGCCGCTCGCATCGCAGGCGGCATTGCCCGGATATAGGAAGACCTGAAGCATTCTGCACTCCCAATCAGGTTTCAAGCGCCGCTGCGGCTGCAGGTGCTGGCGCCGATCAGGCGGTAGGCGGGGCAGAAGCC
>CAZZPH010000038.1:0-14658 GCA_964655725.1 uncultured Hyphomicrobium sp. | reverse complement strand
GGCATAACGGTGGCGATTGCGGGCCAGGAAGCCGCCGATCCCGTCATCGATGTCGCGCCGTCCGATGTGCGGGCGCTCAAAATCTTTGCAACCGTGCCGCGTACGGCGCTGGGGCGCCTTACTGGTGACTCCACCGATTTGCGGATCGCAGTCGTCGACATGGACACCAACAACGCGACGGCGCGTGAGACAACTTTCAGGAGCCCTGGGAAATGATGGCAGATTCGTTCTTCAAGAATGGCGTGACGGGCCGCCATGTGCTGGTCTGGATGGTAGCGTTCTTTGGACTCATCATCGCTATCGACTCCTATCTCGTCTACAAGGCAGTCTCGACGTTCAGCGGCATCGAAACGACGGATGCCTACCGCAAGGGTCTTCAGTACAATCAGCGCATCGCCGACGGGCAGCGCCAGGCTGATCGCGGATGGTTCCATGAAATCGCGATCGATGCGAAGGCTGGCCGGATCAATCTGACGATGCGTGATCAGGCGGGCGGAGCTGTCGATGGCCTTCATATCAATGCAACGGTCGGCCGGCCGGCCACCAACGCCTACGATCGGGAGATGGCATTCGAGCCGCTCGGCGCGGGCCTTTATGGTGCTGCGGCTGACGGGCTTGATCCGGGAACCTGGGTTGCAACGCTGACGGTTCGCGAGAGCAGTGCCCCTGATGCACCACCCGTCTATCAGTCCAAGGTGAGGCTATGGAAAGCGCCCTGACGGCGCGGGAAAAGGCGCGTAGCGATCCGCGCCACGGCACAACCGGCACACTGGCGCCTGTAACCGAGGTGTTCACGGTTCCGGAGATCATGTGCGGGGGGTGTGTCCGTACGTTGGAGAGCGCACTCGCCGAAGCGTCAGGCGTCAAAGCCGCTCGCGCCAACCTTGGCGCGCGCCGCGTCACTGTCACCTTCGATCCTTCTTTGACGTCCAGCGACGGCATCGTGCAGATCATCAAGGGCGCGGGGTTTTCGGCAGCACTTCTTATCGATGGCGAGGACACGTCGCATGCTTCGCGCGTTTCCGATCTGCTGCCCCGCGTCGGTGTTGCAGGCTTTGCGGCCGCCAACATCATGCTGCTGTCGGTTTCGGTCTGGTCCGGGCATGCCTCCGATATGGACCAGCCCATCAAGACGATGTTCCATTGGATCTCGGCCCTGATCGCGTTGCCGGCCATTGCATATGCAGGCCAGCCGTTCTTCAAGTCGGCGCTCGCGGCTCTGGCCAGCCGAAGATTGAACATGGATGTTCCCATTACGCTCGGCATCCTGCTCGCCACAGGCATGAGCCTCGTTCAGACTATGCGCGAGACTCCGCACGTCTATTTCGACGCGGCGACGATGCTGGTGTTCTTCCTTCTCATCGGCCGGACGCTCGACGAGAGCATGCGTGCGCGCACGCGCGGGGCGGCCGAGAACCTCATGAGCCTACGCTCTGTGACGGCGAGCATCGTCGATGAGGACGGCGAGGTGCGCCGTGTGCCGTCGCGCTCGCTTGAGGCAGGCATGCAGATCATCGTTGCGGCCGGCGAACGGATCGCTGCCGATGGGATCGTGATCGACGGACGTAGCGACATCGACGAGAGCCTGATTACTGGCGAAAGTGTACCCAAAGCCATCGGCCCCGGTGACCGGGTCCATGCCGGTACGCTCAACACCGGATCACCGTTGCGCGTCAGAACGACCGCCACGGAGGACAACACACTGCTGGCTGAGTTGTCGCGCCTGATGCTGGCCGGAGAGCAGGCGCGCGGCCGCTACGTGCGTCTTGCCGACCGTGCCGCCCGGCTCTATGCACCCGCGGTTCACATTCTGGGAGCTGGCACACTTCTCGGCTGGCTCGCCATTGGAGGAGGCTGGGAAGCCGCGCTGACCAATGCCATCGCCGTTCTAATCATCACCTGCCCATGTGCTCTTGCGCTCGCGGTTCCTGCTGTGCAGGTCGCAGCGATCAGCCGGCTGTTCACGAATGGCGTACTGGTGAAGGCTGCCGACGGCCTGGAGCGCTTGTCGGAAGTCGATACCATCGTCTTCGACAAGACAGGAACGCTGAGCATCGGCGAGCCGGTGCTGTCTCTCGATCAGCCGATCGATCTGGATGTTCTGAAGCGTGCTGCGGGGATAGCAGCTGTCAGCCGTCACCCGTATGCAGTTGCCATAGTGCGTGGCGCGGTTGGCCGCGGTATCACCGTTGCGGCATTCGATGGCGTGAAAGAGGTGCCCGGCTCTGGCCTTTCCCTTCAGACGCCCCAAGGTGAAGAGCGCCTCGGATCGGCGCGTTGGGTAGGTGTCACCGGTCCGGGAGCCGAGCATGAGGCATCACTGTGGTATGCGAGGCCCGGGAGGGCGCCCGTGGGGTTCCGTTTCGAGGATCGCCTCCGCCCTGATGCAGCCCAGACGATTGCAACGTTGAAATCCGCCGGCTATCACGTCGAAATCCTCTCAGGCGACCGGCCCGCCGCGGTTGCCGAAGCCGCGCAGGCGGTGGGCATCGAACAGTTCGCAGGAGGCGTCGCGCCCGATGCCAAGCTTGCACGTCTTATTGACCTGAAGGCCGCGGGGCGCACCGCGCTGATGGTCGGCGATGGGCTCAACGATGCACCAGCCCTCGCGGCGGGCCATGCCTCGATATCGCCGACCGCCGCCGCAGATATCAGTCAGAACGCGGCCGATGCGGTTTTCCAGGGCGAAAGACTAGGTGGGGTCGTCGAAGCGCTCAAAGTCGCGCGCCGCACGCACCGCATGTCTCTGGAAAATTTCGCCATCGCCATTGTCTACAATATCGCCTTCGTCCCACTTGCCGTCATGGGCTACGTGACGCCTCTGATCGCCGCGATCGCCATGTCGACTTCGTCGATCCTGGTTACGGCCAACGCGCTCAGATTGCGCTCTGCCCGGTTGCCACTCGTGAGCCCGGCGAGCCCGCGCACGCGAGGTGCACCATGACGTCTCTGGCATGGCTCATCCCTGCAGCATTGTTCCTCGGCCTGCTCGGGCTTGCGGCGTTCCTGTGGGCCTTGAAGGATGGGCAGTACGAGGATTTGGAAGGGGCGGGGTGGCGCGCGATCGACGATGCCCCGCCGGCCGAAGATAAGCAGCACGATCAATCCAGGGTCTGATGGGACAGCGCGACGATGGGCGCATGGGAGGCGACATTTTTTGGCGGTGTGCTCCTGGGGCTTGCCAGTACGCTCCATTGCAGCGCCATGTGCGGTGGTATCTCATGCAGCACGCTGCTCCTCCTGGGACCGGGAGATAACGCGGGGCGCCTGCGCCATGCCACCCTCGTTCAGGCTGGACGGGTTCTCGCCTATACCGCTCTTGGGAGTGTCGCGGCTGGTTTGGGCTCGGCGATCCTGTCCACCGACGCCTCCGATGGCTATCGCACACTGCAATGGGTCGCGGCGGTGGCGCTCATGTGGGCCGGATTGTCGATGGCCGGCATGATGCCACGCCTGGTGCTTCTCGATGCGGCGATGACGCGGCTGTCGGACACCGTGGCCGGTGTTCTGGAACCCGTTCGCGGCACGCCAGCAGCGCCGCTGGCCCTGGGTGCCATCTGGGGCCTCAATCCCTGCCCGATGGTCTATGCGGCACTTTTCATGGCGGGTTTGACGGGCTCTGCCGCGGGCGGGGCGGTGGTCATGGCGGGGTTCGGGCTCGGCACATTGCCTGGCGTCATCGCGGCCGGATGGGGACTGTCCGCCCTCAAGGGCCTCGATAAGCGCCGCAGCGTCCAGATGAGTGCGGGTGTCCTGATCGCGCTGGCGGGGTTTGCTTCGCTATATGTGCCGGCCGCCATGAACCCCTTCCTGTGCCTGACCAACTGAAGTGCCGATCCGGTCTTGTAGCGGAGCGTATGGATTTCATCCGCGCCGCGCGCCATGATACGGCATGAGCATCCAGAACCCCTCCCGCGTCGTTTTCGACAACAGCTATGCCCGCCTGCCCGAACGGTTTTTTGCGCCCGTCGCTCCCGCGAAGGTCGCAGCGCCGTCGTTGATCCGTCTCAATGTGCCGCTGGCCCGCGACCTGGGCCTTGATCCCGAATGGCTGTCCGGGCCGGAGGGTGTGGCGATGCTGGCAGGTAACAGCGTTGTTCCCGGCAGCGAGCCAATCGCGATGGCCTATGCGGGCCATCAGTTCGGCAACTTCGTTCCCCGCCTCGGAGATGGCCGCGCAATCCTTCTGGGCGAGGTGATGGACAGGAATAACCGCCGCCGCGACATTCAGCTCAAGGGCTCAGGACGTACACCGTTTTCGCGCTCGGGTGATGGCCGCGCTGCCATTGGTCCGGTCCTGCGCGAGTATGTCGTCAGCGAGGCCTTTGCTGCACTCGCCATCCCGACGACGCGCTCACTCGCTGCAGTCGCGACGGGCGAGTATGTCTACCGTGAGACGCCACTGCCCGGCGCGGTGCTGACGCGCGTAGCGGCAAGCCATATCCGTGTCGGAACGTTTCAGTATTTCGCCGCGCGCAAGGATGTCGAGGCCATTCAACTGTTGGCCGACCATGTGATCGCGCGCCATTATCCCGATTGCTCAGGCGAGACGAATGTCTATCGCGCGTTGCTCGACCGGGTGATCGGCGCGCAGGCTGCGCTGGTGGCGCAGTGGATGCTCGTCGGTTTCATTCATGGGGTGATGAATACCGACAATATGTCCATCGCTGGCGAGACGATCGATTTCGGCCCATGTGCGTTCATGGACACCTATCATCCGGCGACCGTCTACAGCTCCATCGATCACCAGGGGCGATACGCCTACGCCAATCAGCCTGCGATTGCTCAATGGAATCTCGTCCGGCTGGCCGAAACACTCCTGCCGCTCCTGGCGCCCGCCATGGACGAGGCGGTGATGCACGCCCAAGATCTGATCGATTCGTTCCCCGATCGCTTCCAAGGGGCACTCCTGGCTGGCTACCGTGCCAAGCTCGGCCTTCGTCAAGATAAGTCCGAAGATTTGGAGCTGATCCAGGATTTCCTCACGCTCATGGCTAAGGAGGCCGTTGATTTCACCACGGCGTTCCGGCGCTTGTGCGATGCTGCGGATGGTGAGGAGGCCTCGCTCCGGTCGGTCTTTCTTGAGACTGAGGCCATGAACACATGGCTTCAACGCTGGCAGGCGCGTCTTGTTCAGGAGGATCGTGCGCGGCGGGATGTTGCGGCCGCAATGCGGTCAGTCAACCCGCTCTACATTCCCCGCAATCACCAGGTTGAGCGTGTGATACGCGCCGCCGTGTCGCATGATGATTTCGGCCCGTTCGAAGCGTTGCTTGATGTGCTCGCCCGGCCATTTGACGATCGTCCCGGCCTTGAGGACTACACGCTGCCCCCCCGGCCCGAGGAGGTTGTGCACCAGACGTTCTGCGGAACCTGAGTGGCTCGCGTTCCCGATCCGGCCGCTTGCGATCCGGCCGGGGCGCGCTACTCGTCGTTCTGACTGCGCGCGTAGCTGATAATCGACAGGAAGCGGATGGGGAGCTGCACCAGCTCTTCGGGACCGTGCGGCGCGTCGGCATCGAAGAACAGGCTATCTCCCGGCCGCATCGTGTACAGCTTGTCGGCGTGACGGTAGATTACTTCGCCCTCGAGCATATAGAGGAATTCCAGGCCCGAATGCTGGAACAGGGGGAAGACGTCTGACTCGTGCGTCAGCGTGATGAGGTAGGGCTCCACTGCAAGTGCCTGCCCGGCACCCCCGGTAAACCCGAGGAGCTGATACTGATGGCCCGCGCGCGTTCCGCGCCGCTCGATGTGGAGGCCCTTTCCGGCTTCGACGAAAACCGCGTCACGTTTCTCTTCGAAGCGGCGGAAGAGTGCCGTGACCGGAACACCGAGCGCTCGCGAGAGCCGTTGCAGCGTCGTCAGTGACGCGGACGTGACGCCGTTCTCGATCTTCGACAGCATACCGAGTGACAGGCCCGTCGCGCGGGCAAGATCGGAGACAGTAATTCCGAGCTTTTTGCGGAAGGCGCGCACTTCCCGCCCGATCGCGACTTCCAGAACATTATCGCGCGCACCGGCGAGGGCGTGGGGATCCTGGGCGTCGAGCAGCTCGGACGTTGACGTTGAGGTGCCCTCAAGATCGGTGGGAGCGGTGCGGCCCGACCTGTCCAGATCCGCCGGAATACGCTGGAGGGCGTCACGGTCACCGGTCGGGGACCGGCTCTGTCCCCGGCTCGCCGATCCCTCTGAAGTCCCCAGAGCCCGGGTCTTGCGGAGAGCCGAGGTCAACGGCCGGACCGAACCGTCCGGTTGAGGTCCCGACTCCCCATTCTTCTTCATCCAGATTCCAGGTCCTGAGCTGTCTTCAAGTCGATCAGTTGCCCGCCAAATTCCTGCGCAGCATCCATCAGACACTCAAAGAAATATAGTGCAGAGGCGCTGTCGACAAGCACGTGAAAGGCTGTGACGGACCCAATGTCGCTGCGCACGACGATCGCCGAAAGCTTGGCGACCGAGGTCTGAGCGATGGAATTATTTGCAAACTTCTCCCGTCTGAGGTCGATACCGCAGATTTTTGCGAACATTTCCGGTGACTTGTTGCCTGTCACAAGGAATCGGGCGTGGCTGTGGGCCCGCAGCAGCGGATAGGTGCGTTCCCCATCGTCCAGGCTCCAGGATGCTTCGAGCTGGGTGAGAGCGGCGCCATCGCCTGATAGGGGCGCGATGAGGAAAACCTCGCTGGCGGCGAGCACCAGGCAGAGACTCCCGTCCGGTTGGGGAAACGCGCGGTTGGGCACAGCCTCGACCGTCACGCCCCTGCTTTTCATGGCCTGGATGGTTTCCCGGCCCTTGAAGCCGATGCGCGGCAGGGGGGAAAGATCGGCAATTCCGAGCTGGCGTGCGGCATCCAGCAGAGCCGCTCCGCCTGGTGCCTTTGCAATCGTAGTGCCGGCAAGCGTCTCCCACGTGACGCCCGCGTGATCGAGTGCTGTGCGAACAGGTGTGCGGTAGATCTGCTGATCGGGTGTCACGGCGCCCTGGCCTGTTGTTGAACCGGTCACCGGCATTTCACATCTCCTGGCGCGCGTTGTCGGGATCGTAGAAGGGCGCTGGGATCACTTCCGCCGTCACCATGGCCCCGAAATCGGCGCGGACCTCGAAGCGCTGACCCGGTGTGCTCATGTCCATGGGGACATAGGCCAATCCGACCACCTTACCGAGCGTCGGTGAGCGCACGATGGAGGTGATGCGCCCGGCGACCTTTCCATCTCGTATGACGAGATGACATTCTTTCGGGAGCGGTGCTCCAGAATCGGGAATGGTGAACCCAATGAGCTTTCTCGTGACGCCTTTCGCCGCCATCATTTCGATGGAGCGCTTGCCGACGTAGAAGGGTTTTTTCTTCGCAAGGGCCCAGTCCATTGCAGCTTCGTGCGGGTTGGTGAGGCCATCGGTATCCTGGCCGACGATGATGTGGCCCTTCTCCAACCGCATCACGCGCTGCGCTTCGACGCCGAACGGCTTGAGGCCGTGCGTCTTGCCCGCATCCATCAAGCGGTCCCAGAGCGCTTCACCCATGCCCGAAGGGCAATGGATCTCGTAGCCAAGTTCGCCGACGAAGCCCACGCGCAGGACGCGAACCGGAATTCCAGCCAGCGTGCCCGTGCGCACGGCCATGTAGGGAAATGCCTCTTTGGAGAAGTCGATATCCGTGTCCAGAGATTGGACGATCGCCCGTGATTTTGGTCCGGCGAGGTTCACGCCGGCGTAGGCGGCTGTGACGTTGGCGACATCTACATCCATCTTCCATTGCGCGTTGAACCACGTCATCGCGCGGTAGACCTGATCGACGGCGCTGGTTGTCGCCGTCACGTAGTAGTGGCGCTCGTGCAATCGGCAGGCCACGCCGTCGTCGATGATGACGCCAGCCATGTCCGTCAGAAGTGCATAGCGCGCGCGGCCGATCTGCTGTTTTTCATAGGCCCATGTATACATGCGGTCGATGAAGGCGGCAGCGTCGGCCCCTCGGATATCGAGCCCGCCGAGCGTGGAGACGTCGATAATGCCGGCCGCGTTGCGCACCGCGCGCACTTCAGATTCGATTGCGGCGGCGGAGTTGTCTTTCGGACCATAGTAGGCCGGACGGAGCCAGAGCCCGGCGGTCATCATTTGCGCACCCAGCTCGAGGTGGCGGCGGTGCATCGCGGTTAGCCGGGTTGGCTCAAAGGCGCGCCCGGCCATGTGAGCAAACTTCTCAGGCACGAAGGGCGGGCGAAACGTCGTTGTGCCAATGCTTTCGAGCGGCTTTCCCGTCACCTTGCCGACGATGCGAATGGTATTCAGATTCGCGTGCCGGCCTTGACTGGGGCCCAGTCCAGCGGTGGAGTAGCGTTTGACGAGCTGGATGTCGTCGTAGCCGTCCTTCACCGAGTTGATGATGTCCTCGACCTTCAGGTCCTCGTCGAAATCGATAAAGGACTTGCCCTTGCCGCCTTTGAAGATGGGATAGGGATGGGTGATGCGCGCCGTCTCCGGATCATCCTCCGCGGCGGGCGATGGTTGTGTGTCGCCGCGTGCACGGCGTGCTGCTTCGGCCCCCGTCTCGCGGGCATGGCGGGCGACGCAATCCGGCGACCAGTATCCACCGGCACAACCGGTCACGGAGACGCCTTCGGGCAGGTCGGCCGCACGGTGCATATGGATCTGGGAGTCATAGACAACCTTGGCGCCTGCGTGGCTGGCGAGGTTGAGAGCGGGCTGGCAGCCCACGCTCATCAGGAGCGCATCGCAGCTGATCCAGTCACGAACATCCGATGTGCAGCCCTCTCCGGTGATGGGCGAGACCGCCACGCTCTCAACGCGTAGCTTGCCTTTGGCATCGACGACGGCTGACTTCGGCATGATGCGTATGCCGCGCGCGCGAACCGCCTCAGCCGCGGCGCATGAGGGCGTATCGAGATCGACGACGGCAGCCACCTCGAGCCCCGCATCGAGCAGGTCGAGGGCGGTTTCATATCCAAAGCGATTGGACGTCACGATGACCGATCGGTTCGCGGGCTTGACACCATAGAGCCGCATCAGACGCTGCGCAGCGCTGGCAAACATGATGCCGGGCCGGTCATTGTTGGAAAAGACGAGCGGTTGATCGAACGCACCGGTGGCAACGATGACCTGCCGCGCGCGGATCTTGTAGAGACGGGTGGCGGCGATGGCGGCGACCCACCCGTCGGTGAACAGCCCCGATACGACGGTCCGGTCGAGGATGCGCACGTTGGGGAGCGCGCGTGCCTGTGCGATCAACCGGGCGCGCATTTCATCAGCCGCGCTGCGGCTGTCGCCAATACGGCCGTAGAGCAGCGAGCCGCCGAGCTGTGCGCCTTCGTCGATCAGAAGAGTGTCGGCGCCAGCCTCCGCCGCCGCTATTGCCGCTTCCAGTCCCGCGGGGCCGCCACCTGCCACGCACACGTCGGCGAACAGGTACTCCTTGTCGTAGTACTTGTGTCCGGCACGCGGATGGAGCTTGCCCAATCCCGCCATTTCGCGGATCGGCCGCTCGAAAAGCTTCCAGGCACCCTTCGGCCGGAAGAAGGTTTTGTAATAGAATCCCACAGGCAGGAAGCGTGAGAAGTGATCGAGCACACCATAGGCATCGCGCTCAAGTGAGCCGAGGCGGTTGATCGAGGTGACCGCCAGGCCACTCGAGATCGGATGAAGGTCCGCGCGCGCGTTGGGCTCATCAGCGACCTGGACGAGCGTGTTGGCATCGTGGCCGGCCATCGTCAGGAGCCCGCGCGGGCGGTGATATTTGAAGGAGCGCGATAGCAAGGCTTGGCCTGCGCCGTGAAGTGCGGAGGCAACGACGTCGCCCTGATAGCCGTCGAAGATGCGGTTATCGAACGTGAACGTCACGGGGTGGCTGCGATCGATGAGCAGCCCGTACCCTGGATGATCGATACGATTGGTGCCAGCGATACTCATGAGCGTGGGGCTCCTTCGCCAGCGGACGCTGCGCGCGCGAGATAGGCGTCATATGTCATGGTTTCGAGGATGGTATCGGTCAGGGTGTTGCGGCGCGCGATGAACCAATAGTTGGTCGGCGCGTGCAGCCACCATTCGTGGATTTCTCCCGCGATGTTCTCTTCAAGAAACAGATAGGCCGTCCATTCTTCATCTGTTGCCGTGGTGGGGTCAGGCATTGGTTTCACCTCGCCTCCCCACACGAACTCCGAGATATTGCGCGGCCCGTTGAGCGGGCAGTTCAGGATCTTCATGTTCGGCGCCTCAATGACCGACGGACGCTGCACCCTTCTCGCCCACGAGATCGAAGGTCGAGAAGCGCGACAGTGCGAAGGGTTTTAGGAGATCGGGCTGACGGCCGGTTGCGACGCATTCGGCCATGCGCACACCGCACACAGGGGTTGCCTTGAATCCCCAGGTGCCCCAGCCTGCATCGATGTAGTAGTTCTCGACCGGAGTGAGACCCATGACCGGCGAGAAGTCCGGCGTCATGTCGGCCATGCCGGCCCACTGGCGCAGGATGCGCAGTTCTCCCATGAAGGGGAACAGTTCGAGCATATGCCCCATCAGGCCTTCCTTGAAATCGAGCGTTGAGCGTGTCGAGTAAAGGCCGTATGGATCGGTTGCCCCGCCCATCACCATCTCGCCGCGGGCCGACTGCGAGATGTAGACATGCAGAGAACCGGAGACGACGATCTGGTCCAGGATCGGTTTGACCGGCTCCGATACGCACGCCTGCAGTGGAATGGTTTTGATCGGAAGTTTGAAACCCGCCATCCGCGCAACGTGGCTCGATGCGCCAGCAACAGCCTGCAACACCTTGCCGGCATGGATCGTGCCGCGATTGGTCTCCACGCCGACAGCCCGGCCGCCTTCGATCAGGATCTTGCGGACCTCGGTCTGAGTATGAACCTCGACGCCACGCTTCATGGCTTCCTTGGCATAGCCCCAGGCTACGGCGTCGTGACGCGCGATGGCACCGGGTGGATGGTAGAGGGCGCCCATGACCGGATAGCGGGCTTTCTCGGAGAGGTTCATCGTGGGGCACAGGCGGTGAATTTCGTCGGGGGAAATCACCTCGGAGTTGACGCCCATGTGCTTATTGACCTCGGCGCGCCAGCGGGCAGTGCGCATGGCGGCATCCGTGTGCGCGAGCGTGAAGTGCCCGCGCTCCGAGTACATGACGTTGAGGTCGAGATCGTTGGAGAGCGAGCGGAAGAGTTCGACCGATTCCTTGTAAAAAGCGACACCTTCCGGGGTGAGGTAGTTGGCGCGCACGATGGTCGTATTGCGCGCGGTGTTGCCGCCGGCGAGCCAGCCTTTGTCGAGCACCGCCACATTCGTGATGCCATGACGGCTGGCCAGATAGTAGGCCGCCGCCAAACCGTGGCCACCCGCGCCGATGATGACAACGTCGTAGGATTTCTTGAGGTCCGGCTTCCAGCGGAAATGCGGGTCGTCCGGGTGCTCGCGGCGCACGGCATACTTCAGAAGCGCGAAGGGCATGAGGAACTCCGGCCGGGGTATCGAAGCTGAATTGGTCTGGAATTGGACTACGCGTCAAATTCTATGATGCAAGAAATTTTCCGGTCATTCAAGTGAGGCCGTTCGGATTTCAGGCATCCAGATGGCAATGGGCACAACCACAGGCACCGAATTGAACCCGTGTTTCGCGTTCGGTGAGCGGTCCGGCTCATCCGATCTGTTCGGAGAGCTACTATAGCGTCGGATATGGCGTCACGTCACTGTTGTTCCGTGCGGCCATCTGGCGGGAAGCCACCCTGTGTGATGTTGCCGGATGATGGCCAGCGGCGAGCGTGACACGTATCAAGGCCAAGCGTTCGGAGGTGGTGCCAGCGTGGGTTCCAGAGCGCTTGCGCGTTCGAATTGGTTGCAAATTGGTTGCTCTGCGGGCTTGACATTTCTTAACGCCGTGACGCACTGTGTCCTGCGTCAATATGCTCGGGCTCCCCGTGTCGGGGTGCTACAGGCGCCAAAGCCATAAAAAGGGCTGTCATACGGGGGAAGCAAATGGGTAACAATCTCGACTCCATGACCGTCATCTTCACCGAGTTTTATTACTGGGTGACGATCGTGATGATGTTTCTGATCCACGTCGGGTTCTGTATGTACGAGGTCGGCGCGAGCCGGCGCAGAAATCACTTACATACCCTCATGAAGAACACGATGGCGATTCCACTCGTCACCATTACGTTCTTCTTCTTTGGCTGGTGGATCTACTTCGCCTTCCAGAACGGACCGGGCATTACCGGTGGCCTCATCGATGCCCCGCATGCGACCGCGTTCAGCCCACTCATGGGCACGCACTTGAGCGGTCCAACTCCAACCCTGGGTGTGGATGCCGATTCCGCCGCACTCTGGCATCGCCTCAACGGCGTCTTCTGGGCAGCCTTCCTTCTATTCTCCTGGACGGCGGCCTCGATCGTGTCGGGTGCCGTCATCGAGCGCATCCGCTCCGGGGCATTCTGGATCCTTGCGGTCGTCATCGGGTCCTTCTGCTGGATCATCGATGCGGCCTGGGGCTGGAGCTCGCAAGGCTGGATGGTGAAGCTGCTCGGCTATCATGATGCTTACGCATCGGGCGTTATTCACGCCATCGCGGGTGGTTTCGCTCTGGGTGTTCTGGTCGTGCTCGGCCCGCGCCTGGGCAAATTCCGCGCCGATGGCACGCCGCGTGAAATCCCGCCGCACAATCCCTGGCTTGTGACGATTGGTCTGTTCCTGATCTACACGGGCTTCTGGGGCTTCTATGCGGCCTGCAACGTGCCGATCATCTCGCCGGAAGCCATCGGCGGGCAAATTACAGGTGAGACGTGGACGGCAACCAACATCTATCTGGCGCCCACCACGCTCAGCGCCATCACCTATAACTTCCTGATGTCGCTGTCGGGCGGACTGCTTGCGGCTTACCTTGTCTCCAAGGGCGATCCCTTCTGGACCTACTCCGGTGGTCTTGCGGGCATCATCTGTGCCTCGGCTGGTAACGATCTCTACCATCCGGTCCAGGCGATGTTCATCGGCGCCTTCGGTGCGGTGTGCGCCTACAAGCTCCACTACTTCGTCGAGCGCAAGTTCAAGATCGACGACGCCGTGGGTGCCGTGGCCGTGCATGGCTATGCCGGTTTCATCGGTCTGATCGTGGCGGGCTTCATGCTCTGGGGCCAGCCGTCCTCGCCGTACGAGGGCTTCGCCGCCATCAATCCGCTCGGCCAGTTCCTCGGCGCGTGCATCATGTTCTTCGTGCTCGGCTTCTTCCCGGCCTTCATCGTCTCCTGGATCCTCAGGATGTTCGGTATGCTCCGGGTGCCCAGGGACGTGGAGTTGATGGGTCTGGATTTCAGCTCGCAGGAGGCCTACCAGGCCGCCGCACGCGATGTCATGGCCGCAGAGAAGGCTCTGGTAAACGGCCGCTGATCACGAGCCCGATATGCCCCGGCCGTCCGCCGGCCGGGGCACGACATCAACGGTGCGCGGCGGGCAAGTGGCTCGCAAGGGCCCTGCTGCCGCCGCCGTCAGAACAACGAAGCGAACCAAATTCAGGAGCACGTCAACATGTCGACGAATGGACTGACGAGTTGGGCGGTCGATCTGAAAGACATCGGCGCCATCTATCCTTTTCAGGGAACCGAGTATCTTCTGTGGATCGCGGGCCTTGCATTCTGGATTCTCTGGCACATCGTCCAGAACCGGCAGGAGGCCAACGATCTACGCTACGACGAGCAGCATGCCAATAAGACGGCGCTGATCGAGGAAGCAGTCGACCGTTATTGAGTTGTGACAGGGAAGCCGGTGGTCCGTGCTGGCTTCCCGTCGCTATTTCGACGAGCGCCTGCGCACCCTCCCGTATCCAGCAGTTTGCGAACCTCGCTGTGGCCTATCTGTGCATGTGAGTTCTCGGGGATGGAATTGCGCCACGTGCCGCGATGGCGGCGCAGACCGTCCGGGGCGCTAGGATCCGCCCAATAAGCTGCCATGGGGCGTAACCCGCCATGGGCTGGTGTGAGGTCGATGATGGGTGAGACCATTCTTGAAGTGCGTGATCTCACCCGCAGGTTTGGCGGGATCGTTGCCGTCAACGGGCTGTCTTTCAAGGTCGCGAGGGGTACGATCCACGGTCTCATCGGTCCCAATGGCGCCGGTAAGACGACGACGTTCAATCTCATTTCCGGCTTTTACGCTCCCACATCGGGTCAGGTCATCTACGACGGCCGCGACGTGTCCGGCCGTAAGACCAGCGCGCTGGCGGCCATCGGCCTGGTGCGCACCTTCCAGGGCACGACGTTGTTCAAGGAGATGACGGTTCTGGAGAACGTGCTGGTCGGCTGCCATTTGAGCGCGCGCGCGGGCTTCTTGCAGCGTCTGACCGGCAGCGACCGGGATATCGAAGCCGGGGCGGGCCGCAAGGCGCGCGAACTTCTCGAAGAGTTTTCGCTCGATCATTTATCGAATGAGACGGCTGAGAACCTGCCGCATGGCCACCAGCGCGCGCTGGGCATGGTCGTGGCGCTTGCTGCGGATCCCAAAGTCATTCTACTCGACGAACCGTTCACGGGAATGAACCCCGAGGAAACCCGCCAGATGGTCGTGCTGGTTCGCCGCATCCGCGATCGCGGCGTGACAGTGATGCTCGTGGAGCACGACATGTCGGCCGTGATGGAATTGTGCGACATCATC